>CAYYEN010000329.1:0-4296 GCA_964470795.1 uncultured Spirochaetaceae bacterium
CTAAAATAAATAAGTCTTTACAAAAATCCAAACCTACTCAAAATTATACTCCTAAATTTTTACCAAAAAATCCAGAACGTAAAAATTTGGAAATAATTTTATCAAATATAATAAAATCTCCTGAATGAATAAAAATTCTTGAAAATATACTTAATATAAACCTACCAAAATTATGAATAAAAAAATATCTTTCAGAAATAAATATAGCTCAAAAAATATCTTTATGAGTTATGTCAACAGGACTGATATCTTTATTTCTTTGTATTTATTGAGAAGATTGTGTAGAAGATATTGAGAAAATATGATTTAAAATTTTTGGATATACATGATTTGAATTTTCAGAAAAAATTAAACAAATAAAACAATTACCACAAGAACAAAGAGATGTAATATTAAAATGAATTACAAAAGAAATATCAAAACAAATTATTATGGCTTATGCTTTTGAAAAATTCAAAAAAGAGTTCAATGCCAATCCTAAATTAAATTTTATGGATTATTGTATAAAAAATTGATATATTAAAAAATATGAAGAATTGTGAGAATTTGCTTTTGAAACACTTAATTCAGAAATTTATAATTCTTTAGATAAATATAGAGAAAGATATTTTTATATAAGAGAATATTATAATAAATTTAATTGAAATCCTCATGAAATGATAAAAGATTTATATTGAGTTCAAACAAAATGAGATATTAAAGTAGAACTAGAATGAGCAAGTATTATCTTTGCTTTTAATAAACCAGAAGATTATCAAAAAATTGAAGGTTCCAACTCTAAATCTCAAAGCTGATGATTTAATAATCCTAATAAATTAATGTGATGATTTATTGCAATAAATAAATCTGTATGTTGACCCACAACAAAAATACATGAATTACAGCATTCTGAAGATTATTTGATTTTTGATTATAATTGACCTATTTCAAGTTTAAAAACAGAAATAATAGCAAGAATAAAGGATTGAATGAATAAAAAATATTCTATATCTCAATTAACTAATGAAAAGTGATTTTATAATTATTATAAATGATTAAAAGAAAGTTCACCTACGGAATATAAAGAAAAATGGAGTAATCATATCAAATTGGCTGAGTATTATATAGAAATAGCATTTTTAGTTAAAATTAAATATCCTGATAATGCAAATTTTATTTTGTCATTTACAAATATTGAGGATTGGGAAAAATTAATAATTGATAAAATTATTTAATACAACATTTCTATGTTAAATTAAATATTTAATCTTTTATTCCAATAAACAATTTTAATTTATTAGTAAAATTTGGAGCGATAGCAAGTATTAAAACTTTTGAAATCCACATTGCAGAAAATAATGAAACTATAATTCAAATACCAAGCATTACTCAAAATCATTTTATCATATTTGTACCAAAAATAAACAAAATTACAGCACTAACTAAAGATGTTACATGACTATCCCATATAGCAGTCCATGATTTTTCAAATCAAATATTAATTGCTGATAAAACAGGTTTTTTTAATTTTAATTCTTCCTTTGATCTTTCAAAAATTAAAATATTAGCATCTATTGCTAATCATATAGATAAAACTAATCATGCTATTGATGCCAAAGTTAAAACTATGCCAGTTAATTTTACTATAGATAAAACCAACATAATATATATTAATAATGCAATTCATGCCATTAGTCATGATATCCTATATATTATAATTAATAATAAAAATATTAATATAAATCATATAATTCAAGCATTAATTATAATTTTTAAAGCATCTATTCAGATTTTTGCATCTATAGATCTTTCTGATGTCAAATAAATTGGTGCAGGTACTATACCAGTGTTTATATCTTGAGCTAATTTTTTTGCTTCATTTATATTAAAATTACCAGTTATTACTGCTTTTCAATCAGGAATAGCTGTATTTACTACAGGACTTGTAATTAATTGTCATCAAACAAAAATGGCAAGTTGTTTTCAAATTAATTTAGTTGTTAGTTCTTTAAAAATAACAGCTCATTCATTATTAAATGTTAAATCTATTTGTGGTAAAAAATTTCATTGAGTCATGCTCACAGAAGCTCTTATTAAAGATCTATCATCCAAAACTTTTCAATCAGTAGTTTTTGCAATGATCCATTCAGTTGGTTTTTGATTTACAAAAATTATTTGATAATCATAAACCTTTTCTAAAGATTTAATTACTTTTGATCATGAATTTGAAGTTATTTCTTCTTCTTTAATAGAATTAATTTTTATTATTGAATATCATAGATCTCAAGGAATTTCTTTTATTTTTTTATCTTCTCATAAAGTATAAGATAAATCTTTTGATGTTTCAATAATATCAGAAACAAATGGAGCTTTAATATTTTCTATATCTTTTATGATTCATTGTTTTGGTAATTTTGATTTAGTTCAAGTTCAGGTTAAATATTCAATATTTTCATACTGATCCTTATATTTATTTGCTATTGTTCCAAATGCAATATTTCAAGATTTTATTTCTTTTAATAAATTATTTGCTATATCTAATCTTTCTTTTTTATCATTTTCTGTAATTATTTCTTTTTTTTCTTTAAATTCTAATCTTACTATTTTTCAAATAATTTCTTTTGCTTTTGTAATATATTCTTCATTTTTTTGTTTAATTTGTTCTTTTGTCAAATTTGGATCTTCTATATTAGAAGAAGGAATTTGTACTATTATATGAGCCTCATTTCAATAACGTGCAGATAAAATAGAAGGCTCTTCTGTTCATAATGAATTTACTCTTTTTTCAATTATTGATTTTAATCAATCTGTTACATTATTTTCATTATAATCTCATCATCTTTTTTTTAATGATTCAAAATCTATATTATAATCTAATTCTATTCATCAATTTAAATCAAGTCATAATTTATAACTTCATAAATAAGGAATATTTATATTATAATTTTCCCAAGGGAAAATTATATAAAAAGTAACAATAAAAATTGCTATAATTAATGCAATTCTTTTTCAAATTCATTCCATAATAAAAAAATAAAATAGTAAAGTATAAAAAAATTTTTGTAAGTATATAAAAAAAATGTGTCTTGGCAAGAAAACTTAATTATTTTGTTTTAAAGTTAAGGTATTTTTAGTGTAAATGTTTTTATCAATTATGAATTAAAGCCAAAATTAATTTATTTATGACATTTATAAATAAAGGCTGGAGGTATATTAATTGGTTCAAAAAAAATTTTTTTATTTTTAAAAATAGATTTTATTTCTTTTAAATTTGTAAGAAAATATTGAAATTGCAAATATAATCAATTTTTGATTAAAACTTTATAAGCTTCTTCTAATACTTCTATACAAAATTTTTTTCATAAACTTCAAAAGGGCAGTCAAGAAACAATTACATCTACTTCTTCTTCTTTAAAATAAGATCAGATATTTTGAGCTCAATCATTTATAATTTTAAGTCTAGGATCATTTATTTTATTTAATTCAAAAATAAAATCATCATTTATTTCAAAAGCAAAAACTTGAGATTTAGAACTAGCTTTTTCTAAAATAATTTTTGTAAATGTTCATAATCATGCTCAAAATTCTACTATTATAATATCTTTTGAAAAATCAATATGTTTTAACATTGAGTTTACAAGTCTTTTTGAGCTAGGAATTATACTTCATGTAACTTTTGCATTTTTAACGTATGCTTTAAAAAATTTTTTCATATTATTTAAAATAAATTATTACATTTCTTTTGATATTTTAATGACAAGAAGATTAACATAAATTAAAGTTTTAAAGTTTTTGTAAAATTTTGTGTTAAAATTAATCTAAAAATTTTTAAATTCAATTTTTAATTTTTTACAAATTTCATTTGAATTTAATTTTTTTAGAAAGTACAAAACAATTTAAACAAAAAATCTCAAAATTCTTCTTTTGGATGATTGGAAAGCAAAAATCTATATTATTTAGTTTTATTTTGTATAAAATATACACTATATCTTGTATCTTATTAACAATTTTATTCATATAAAGTTAAAAACTTGTTAAAAATAAGTTGTAGCATTATATTAGTTTTTCTTTATTAATCAAATAAAAATTGATATATTTTTTTGTTCAATATTATCTATTTAATAGTTTTTATTGTTTTTTAGATAAATTTTTGTTTAGTTTTTTTAATTTATAAAAAATGGCTTAAATAAAAAGACAATTAATATATAAATATTAATTATAAATTAAAATTACAAATAATCAATAGTTACGTTTTGTATTATTTTTTATTAATGTGTTATTATATTTGTGTCTTGTTATATATTGTGAATTTTAAAT
>CAYYEN010000330.1:0-4288 GCA_964470795.1 uncultured Spirochaetaceae bacterium
AGGCTGCAGTACAAGCTCATTATGAATTAGTTTCAACAAACTATGCTTCAGCTGAAAAGGCTAAGCTTATTAATGTTGATAATGTTAATAGTTTAACAATTACAAAGGTCGATACTCTTAGATATAGTGATTCTAATGGAACCCTTAGCTTTACAGCGACAGGCTCTTACAAAGGACAAGCCTTTACAAACCTTGCTATCTCTTATACAGGGTTTGCAAAGCCAAATGATGTAACTAATCAAATAAGATCTACCTCTGCCTTTGTGTTAGATACTACTAAAGGGTTTATGAGCAAGTAAAGAAAGAAGGTGTAGCTACTACTCTCAATGAATTCATTGCAACTCAGGGTAAGATTAAAGATTACTTAAAGAGTGGAAGTTTTGTTTTAGAGAATAATGCTTCAATTACAGCCTTTGAAACTAATAGAAATTACTCAACCTTTATAAAAAGTGTTAAAGTTGTAGATAATGGAACCAGAGTTAATATGACTGTTGGTTATGAAGTTTACAGTTATGAAAATACCAATGGTACTGAGACTAAAACAACCATTTCAAGAAATGATTATACTTATAGCTACTTTAATTGGTATACTCTTAAAGACTTGTACGATTATATTGCAAACGATCCTCTAATTATAAATGCTGATGCAAGTTCTAATCCAGCAATAACTGAGTTTTTCGCTTCAGTTTATCAAGCTAGAGCTAATTATAGTAATTTAACACCGGTTGAGCCTTTCTTTAATACTGAGCGATTAAGCTTTTATAATACTAAATTTAATCTTACAGACAGAATTATTATTCACTTAACAGAACAAAAATCTTTTGGTGCAAATGATATTACTGGAGAGCTGCATATTCATTTTAATGTTGCTGATACCAAAACTAATAATGAAAATAGTGATCCTACTGCAGTTATCTCGGATATAATAACTAAAACCTTTACAGGCTTTAAGAAGTTAGATAATCAAAAAGTAGTTAATGAAGTATTTACGGGATTTGCAAAGTTAACAAATAAGGGTGCTAATAAATATAATGGTGATGATGGTGCTAATTACTTTGACAGATTTAACAAAAAGTTTATTGAATCTACCTTAGATAAAACAGCTAATACTGAACATGAATTAGTAAAGTTTTCTAGCAATTCTCCAATAGCTTTAATGAGAGAAAATAAAACAGAAAAAAGCAATTTTGAAGTACTAACAAAATATGATAACTATGATTCTAAGGATAATTATTACTTCTATTTTGGTGATAATTTTTCTAATACCATAAATGATGAAAACGGTATTTTTAAAAACACAGTAGGCCTTTTTCATCTCACACAAATGGTTGATAAGTTTACTGTAAATCCAACAGAAATACCTAAGACTGAAAAATATAAGTACCTTTATAAAGGATATTTTAACTTTACCGCAACCGTTTACGCAAACGATGCTGATAATTTTAGCTCAACAGATACAGTAAAGTTTGAAATTATTCTTCAAAGTGATATATAGATATTAGTTTTTCTTTAACATGTAGTTTAAAGCTATCTACTGCAAGGTGGGTAGCTTTTTGTTTTAAGCTAAATATTAAGGTTTAGCATATTTTAGATTAACGATAATCTAAGAAAAGAGACACTTTACCTCCAGTTAGGGTATCCTTTTTGATTGACGTATGGTAGTTTTGAATTAACCTTAATCTATGAGTAGCACCTTAAAAGACATTGCACAATCTACAGGCTTTTCAATAAATACAGTATCAAGAGCACTTCGTGATGATAAGAATATTAGTGTTCAAACTAAAGCAAAAATCTGTGAAAAAGCAAAAGACTTGAATTATATACCTAATGCAATTGCCTCATCTTTACGTTCAGCTTCCTCCAAAACGTTGGGTGTTATTTCTGCAGATTCCTTTAATCCCTTCTTTTCTGAAGTAATAGGTGGCATTGAAAACAGTGCTTCTCAATATGGTTATCACATATTAATTGGAAGTACTGATGAAATTCTGAAAAAAGAAGTCAGTTTAGTAAATATGTTTTATTCAAGGAAAATTGATGGGCTATTAGTTATCCCTGTTTATGATAATAGCGAAGAACATTTAAAGCTTTATCAGAATCTATCAATTCCATATATTTTTCTTGGTCGGTATATTAAAGGTCTTGAGCAGCATAGTGTCCTTCACAATGATGTAGTTGGGCAAAAGAATGTATTTGATTACCTTCTTGATAAAGGGCATAAGAAAATCTTATATATTGCCGGTCCTAAAAAAGTTAGCAATACCTTTGATAGAATAGAAGGGCTTAGACAATCTTATGCTGTACATGATATCGCCTTAGATGATAAATACATCGTTCATGCCTATGGCCATATCGAAGATGGTTATGCTGTGATGAACCAAGCCTTAAACCGTGGACTCGATTTCACTGCTATCGTCTGTTTTAATGACATGATGGCAATGGGTGCATTAAAGAGTTTGAGTGAAAATGATTTAAAAGTTCCAAAAGATGTTGAGTTAGTTGGCTACGATAATCTTTATATGTCGCAGTTTATGCAACCCTCTTTAACTACTGTTGATGTTCCAAAGTTTAGTTTAGGGTTTAATGCGACTGAGCGATTAATACGACATATAGAAGAGCCAACGTTAGAATACAAAACTATAGAATTGCCAACACGTATGGTCTTTCGCGAGACCACACGTTGACGAATTATATATTTCCAAAAGGAGGAATTTATATGAAAAAGTTATTAGTATCACTACTGATCCTCGTCCTTGCAACAACATTTGTTTTTGCTCAAGGCGGAAAAGAGGCTACTACAGCGAAAGAGGGACCTATTGAATTAAGATTCTGGTCTCTTTTTACAGGAGGCGATGGAGAATTCTTTGATGCAATGATTAAAGAATTTAATGCGAGTCAAGATGAAATTGTGATGGTTAACGATATGGTAAAATTCGATAACTACTACACCAAGTTAACAACAGCTTTAGCTGCTAAGAATGCTCCAGATGTTATCGTTTGTCACCAAGGTAACTTGCTTAACTATGTTCCAAGCGGTTCATTGTTAGCCTTAGATTCTTATGTTTCTTCTTCAATGCTTGCAGACTTCCAACAAGCCCCATTAGATGCTTGTCGTTTTGATGGAAAATTATACAGCTTACCTTTTGATGTTCACCCGATAGTAATGTATTACAACAAGGACATCTTAGCTTCCGCTGGTATTGATAAGCTACCAACTACAGCTGAGGAATTTACAGCAGCATCTCTTCAAATTAAAAATAAGACGGGTAAATGGGGTATGGCAATAGATAATACAACAGGAACCTACAAAGCTTACACCCTTACCCGTCTTTTTATGTCTATGATGGCTCAACAAGGTGGTAGTTTACTCTCTAGTGATAACACCAAAGCTAATTTTAACAATGCTGAAGGCGTTAAAGCTTTAGCTTGGCTTACAGATTTAGTTAATAAGGATCAAGTTAATCCTAACGAATTAGACTATGATGCAGCTATGAATGTATTCAAATTAGGAGACGCTGCCTTCTATTTTAATGGTGTTTGGGCAACTGGTACTTTAGAGCAAGTTAATGGTCTAAACTTTGCCGCTGCTCCACTTCCAGCTTTCATGGGACAAAGTGCTTGCTGGTCTGGTTCTCATACTTTAGCAATTCCAGTACAGAAAAACCAAGATCCTAAGAAAGTTGAAGCTGGTATTAAATTTATCGATTGGATGACTTCTCATGGAGAAATGTGGGCAAAAGCTGGTCATATTCCTACCAGAAAGAGTGTTGCCTCAAAAGATGAGATGAAAGCTCTTCCATACCGTGCAGACTATGCTGCAGCAGCTGCTTTCGCCCTTGAAACTCCAAGAACTCCAGCTTGGGAAGAAATTTATGGAACAATGAGTGATATGCTTGAAAAAGCTGTTACCCACAACCTTGATCCAAAAACCTCTCTTGCTGAAATGGAAGTTGCTATTAACAACATAATTAAGACTTATTAATTAGCGTTATAAGCTCCCTTAAAAGGGGGAGCTTATGCTCTATTATAGCAGTAAGGATAATAGAGCATAAAGAGGAGTGTATATATGGCAATGCCTGGAAATAAAGATTTAAGAGATGGTGTATTATTTTCGTTACCCTATATGATTATATTTTTAGTCTTTATGGTATTCCCCTTACTTTTTGGATTTTATATTAGTTTTTTTAAATGGAATATTTTATCAAGTCCTAAGTTTATAGGACTTACAAATTATATTGATTTGTTTAAAGACGCAACTTTCTATTCCTCTCTTTGGCATACAGTGGAATTT
>CAYYEN010000331.1:0-4281 GCA_964470795.1 uncultured Spirochaetaceae bacterium
TTTAAAGAGATCGGTAAACGTGAAAAGATAGGCAAAATGACATACGGTGATTTTGCCGGAATTTGGCGAGATGTTATTCTGGTGGAACGACGCAGTGCCATGACAGGAATTGATTGAATAAATCTCATAACAAGGGCAATATAGTCTATCGTTGCGCTCCGGCTGATTTTTTCGTTCGACTGTGCAATGGAAGTGTCAATAGGTTAAGACAGGAGGAGATATGTTAGGAATAAAATTTATCAAGGTGCAACCTACAGATTATGTGCTGCTTTTTAAGAGCGGAAAGCTTATTAAGGAAGGGGCTGGTTTAGCATTCTTCTATTTTGAACCTTCATCATCCATCATTCGTATTCCTGTTGCCAGTACTGATGTGCCATTCATTTTCAAAGAGGTCACTTCCGATTTCCAAGAAGTAACCATCCAGGGTCAAATAACATACTGTGTTTCAGATCCGAAAAAGCTCTCTCAATTGATGAATTATACACTTGCTCCAAACGGAAAAGATTATAATGCGGATGATCCCCAAAAGCTGCCTCAGCGTCTCATTAATCATGCACAAGTATTGACGCGATCATCTCTTAAAACCATGAAGTTGCGAGAGGCGCTGGGAATATCAGCAGACCTTGTTACAGCCTTGCGCGGAGGAATGCAAAAGGCAGACGAAACGACATCCCTTGGAATAGAGATTTTAGGTCTTTCAATTTTAGCTATCAAACCAACACCTGAGACAGCAAGGGCTCTTGAAGCGGAAGCAAGAGAACAAATACTTCGCGAAGCTGATGAGGCGGTGTACTCACGGAGAAACGCAGCCGTTGAACAGGAGCGCGCCATAAAAGAGAATGAGCTTAATACTGAGATTGCCATAGAAAACAAGAAAAGACAAATAAGGGAAGCTCAGATGGAAGCAGAGAAATCTGTGCAGCAGAAAAAACGCGAGCTGAGTGAAGCAGAAATGTCAACAAAGATTGTCCTTGAAGAGAAGAACAAAGAACTGGTTTCTCTGGCTTCAGAAAATGCCCGGCAGGAAGCTGATGTGAAGGCATACGGCATTTCAGTTGTGATGGATGCACTGGCTAAGACTGATCCAAAAATTCTGCAAGCTTTGGCGAGTGTTGGCATGAATGCAGGACAGCTTGTTGCTATTGCCTTTAAGGAAATGGCCGAAAATGCAGATAAAATCGGCCAGCTCAACATTTCTCCCGAGTTGTTGCGTGAACTGATGTCACAACAAAAAGGTGCTTAATGGATCGTATCACTGAGAATAAGATAATCCTCATCGTGAGAAGAACACGTCTGGATGACCTTATTACTCGTTTTAATACTGAGGCACAGGCCAAGTTTTATGTTGAACACCTGGGGGCCGATTTTTCAGATTACCGGAAAGAACACGAAACATATAATACCGCCGTCCAACAGGCACAGCGTCTTCTTTCGCAAATGGGTCGGCTTCAAACGGTTGATCGGGAATATATTACAAATTTCATTTTTGGCAAAACCGACACAGTGGTTGTACTTGGACAGGATGGTCTGGTAGCCAATGTTCTCAAATATCTGGATAAACAGCCTGTAGTTGCTGTGAATCCTGATCCTGATCGATGGGAGGGCGTTCTTTTACCCTTTACGGTAGCTGATTTGTCAAAAGTTATCCCTGATGTTTTCACGGGTAATCGCCCTATTCGCAACGTCACCATGGCAAAGGCAGTGCTCAACAATGGCGAAACCCTCTATGCTGTGAATGATCTTTTCATAGGGCAGAAGACACATGCATCGGCGCGGTATGAACTTCACATTGATAGTTATTCTGAGGCACATTCATCGAGTGGAATAATCGTTTCTACAGGCCTGGGGTCGTCCGGTTGGTTTCGGAGCATCCTTACAGGTGCCGCAGGGATTGTCTCCCAGATATCCGGAAAAGAGATCAGCGCTCATCAAGAAGATAGATTTGGATGGGATGCTGAATATTTATTTTTCTCTGTTCGTGAACCGTGGCCAAGCAAAACATCATCTGCAAAGACTACTTTCGGAAAAATCACGGTGCATAATCCGCTCACCCTTGTCTCCCAGATGCCGGAGAATGGGGTAATTTTCAGCGACGGAATAGAGAACGATTTCATAGAATTTAATTCCGGCACATTTGCCTCAATCACGGTCGCAGATAAGAAAGGTCATCTCGTTGCATGAAGAACTGTCAACCCCGCCAATCCGGCAGACAGCTTACAGCAGCCACTGACCGGCACGGTTATACCCTTTAAATTATGCGGAGGTTACAATGAATAGAGTCATTGGCGTTTTGATGATCGGGTTTCTCGCAGCAAGTTCCGCTATGGCGGATCAAAACGATTTTAGATGCCTCAAATCCGTTGGCTTAAAAAACACCCTCAGAATTCAATTTGTATTCCAATCAGACAATGATGACATAGGCTACGTCATCTATAAGGGCGGCAGCGCACGAATCCCCGTCAAGAGACTGAAGGAGAAGGAATTGAAGAAAGTCCCCGGAGGAAGGCCGTCGGCGTTTGAAACCCGGTGGCAAGAAATTACTTCTGACGGAACCGGTGGCACATATGGATATGTTAGCCAAGGCGCACTCATAGATAACTTTAGATACATCCGTAAGGATGGGAAGATATTTAAGTTTGTAGAAGATCTCGATGCTTCTACCGACAACGGGTGCGCATGGGCCACAAAATAAACAAGGAGAGGCATAATCGTCCATACAGACAATCGCTATGCTCCGGGTGATGCTTCCGTTGCATGGATAAATGAAATAATAATCAACTGTAAAAGAAAAGGAGAACCGTATTTTGATTACGCCATTAAAGGCAGGGGATAAAGCGCCAAACTTTCAATTTGATACACCCTGGAAATCTTCGCAGGATTTTTACAAAACCATACAACGCAAAGACGCAATTCTTGTTTTTCTAAGGTATCATGGTTGCCCCGTTTGTCAGATGGAAATGGCCAACCTGAAACGGGACATAGACTTGTTTAAACAGAAAAAAGCCAGGGTTTTCGTTTTTCTGCAGAGTTCAACAGCAACGCTGATACCTCTTTTAAAAAAAGGCGATTGGCCATTTGACATCGTTTGTGATCCAAAAGGAATAATCTTTCAGCTTTATGCTGTTGAACCGGGCGGCATCATGAAGTATCTGCAGCCTGCAGGTCTTATCGCTGCGATCAAGGCAATTGGTCAGGGATTCGCCCACAAGAAATTTGAGGGGAAGGAAACACAACTGCCGGCAGCGTTTATTATAAAATCAGACAAAACTATAAAATATGCTTATTACGGCAAGAACATTGGCGATGTTCCAAAACCATCTACCCTGGCGGAGAATGTTGATTAAAATGGCCCACAATAATCAAAGAATTATTTTCATAAGCAGACGGGAACATCGGCAACAGATTGTTCCGGGAAAACTGGCAACACTTTTATATAAAAAACCCAAGGGCAATCCAGCCGATCATGACCCAGGGGTCCGCTCCGGCTCAGCTTTTCGTTCGATCCATGAATGACCGATCAGTCATATGGTGAAACATAATGATAACGAGTGAACAATACACAGGTTGTCTTCTTGGATTGGCATTAGGTGACGGATTAGGCGCACCCTATGAAGGCGGTCTCATCGAGCGGCTTGTCTGGAAGATGATCTGCTCGACAAGCAAAGATAAAATTCGATGGACTGACGATACACAGATGTCTCTCGACTTGGCTGAATCGCTCCTGGAATCAGGAAGTCTGGACTGCGATAATCTGGCACAGCGATTTGCAGCAAGTTATCGATGGAATCGGGGGTACGGTCCTGGCACAGCAAAGCTTTTAAAACGTATCCGTCAAGGAAACCATTGGAGGATCGCAAATTGTTCCATCTATCCTGACGGATCTTTTGGAAATGGCGCAGCAATGCGCGCCCCTGTGATCGGTCTCTTTTATGCCGGACGTGATGATGAACTCATTGAAGCAGCAAGGGTTTCATCTCGTATCACCCATGCACACATCCTCGGAATCGAGGGGGCTGTTCTTCTGGCATGTGCGACAGCCGAAGCGATTCAGTCAAAATCCGCAATTGAAATCATTGCCAATTCCGCTGCGAGGTGTAAACAAAATGAGTTTACCTGCCGCCTTGAACAAGCCATCTCGTGGTTACAAGGCGAAGATCAACCTCATGCGAGAAAGGTTGCCCGCTATTTAGGTAATGGCATCGCTGCACATGAGTCGTGTGTCACAGCCCTTTATATCGGGCTACGCTTTTTGAAGAAAAGTTTCGAAGATATGATCGCATT
>CAYYEN010000332.1:0-4281 GCA_964470795.1 uncultured Spirochaetaceae bacterium
CGAACGCTTTTTATGCATTTATTATTAACAATACGCAGAAGTTAAAAATGGATTTTAAACATGTTACCAGTCAGATGAATGTTCAGCAATCATTTGTTTTGGAACCTAAGACAGATAAGTTTACAATTCCGGAGCAAGAGATGTATAAGTTCAGTGAAGTTAAGAAAGAACAAGAATTCCGCTTATATGCATATTGGAAATACACAACAGCATTTTGTACTGATAGAACACGATCTTTACCTGAGAGATTATTTGAGCGTTACTGCGAAAATAATCGTGAGGTGAAGTGGTTTTACAAGAACGGAGATGCTGGGCAGCAGTATTTATCAATCGTATACACAGATGCATTGCAGAAACAGTGGTTGTTTTATCCGGATTACATTGTGCAAAAAGAAAACGGAGAAACATGGCTTATTGAAACAAAAGGTGGCGAGGCTTCCGGACACAGTAAAAATATTGATATGCAAATGGGTAATAAATTTTTAGCATTTAAGCGATATGCTGAACAGTATGGTCTCAAATGGGGATTTGTAAGGGATGAAGATGAACAGTTGTATATTAATAATACCGAGTTTGCAGAAAGTATGGCAGATGAACATTGGGTAGCGATTGAGGAAGAATTTTAATATCGATTACTTGAATCGAGATATAGGAGGCTGTTATGGCAGGATTTACAATTGATCTGGCTGGTAGAGTTAAGAATTTTGATTTGCCAAAAACACAACCACTAATTCCCTTGTTTGAGGCGGTTGTGAATTCAATATATGCTATTGAAGAAAGGATGGAACGTGAGGATTTTAAGGGTAAAATCGATATAAGGATAATACGAGAACCACAGGAAATTGCTCCAGTGGAAGGAATAAATAGTACAATAAATGAAATAATTGGTTTCAGTATTTCAGATAATGGCATTGGATTAGACGACAATAACATGAAATCTTTCTTGCAGTCTGACTCTACATATCGTGCAGAAAAAGGAGGAAAAGGAGTTGGTAGATTTTCGTGGTTAAAGGCATTTGATAATACAAAAATTACTAGTATTTATAAAGATGATGATATATGGGTAAAAAGAGAGTTTGAATTCTCTTTAGATAAGTTGGATATTGATGACTCGTTAAAAGAAGTAGAAGAAGCAGAAGAAGCAGATTATTGTACAACGATAGAACTGATTGATTACAAACCAGTATATAGGAAGCATGTTGGAAAAAGTCCAGAAGTTATAGCAACAAAAATTATGCAGCATTGCATGATATATCTTATGTCTCCAAACTGCCCAATTATTAGCGTTATTGACGATGAAAGATATTGTATCAATGATATGTTTGAAAAAAGAATAACGAGAGATGATAATCCTGTTGATATTGTTGTTGGTGCTGAAAAGTTTTCTTTAGTAAATGCTAAAATTGAAGATGCGTCTGTGGGAGGAAGTAAGATTTATCTATATGCTAATGAAAGAATGGTAAAACCTATAGATCTTGATAAAATTTTAGTTGATTTGGATAAAAATATATATGATGATAAAGGATTTTATTATGTAGGGATATTAACAGGAAAATATTTGGATGATAATGTTGAAATGAATAGAACTTCATTTGATATTTCAGAAACTGCGGGTGAAGATGATATATCCATGGATGATATTGTATCAAAGACAAAAGACCAGGTTGAAGAATATTTAAAAGATTATTTAATGGAACTTCGTGAGAAAAAGGATGCAAGAATACGAAAATATATAACGAGCAGTGCACCGCAATTTGGTCATTTGTTAAAGTATATGCCTGATTCTATAAATGCAATTAAACCTACCTTAAGTGATGCGAAACTTGACGAAGAACTATATAGAATAAAAAGAAAATTTGATGTGGAATTAAAAAAAGAAAATCAAGATATGCTGGATAAAATGACAACAGGCGTAGATGATTTAGGACAATATGAACAAAAATTCAAGGAACAATTTGAGAAGATAAGTGAAGCAAATAAGTCGGCACTTGCAGAATATGTCTATCATAGGAAAATTATTCTAGAGATGTTACGAAAAGGAATTCATCTGAAAGAGGATGGAAGATTTAACAAAGAGTCGTATATCCATAATTTAATTTATCCGATGAGAAAAACTTCAGAAGACATTGAGTATGAAGCGCATAATTTATGGCTGATTGATGAAAGATTGGCATATTGTGAATATATTTCTTCTGATATTCCGTTTGATAATAATCCTAAAGAGGAGCGTACTGATATTTTGATGTTAGATCATCCAATAGCATTATCAGACGAAAATAATACAGGAAGAGAATTTGAAACAATAGTTATATTTGAGTTGAAAAGACCAATGCGTGATGATTATGATGCAAAAGAAAATCCCATTCAACAACTATTAGGATATGTAGATAAACTATGTACGAATAAAGTGACGGATAAAAATGGAAGACTCATTAAGGTTGGTAGTAATACTCAGTTTTATCTATATGCTGTATGTGATTTGACCCCAAAAATGATAAAAGTGGCAGAAGATAGGGATTTTATCGAAACTCCGGATAAGCTAGGGATGTATAAATATCATGAAAAGAAGCGCGCATATATAGAACTTATTTCATACGATAAACTTATTTTGGATGCCGAAAAACGAAATAAAGTTTTATTTGAAAAATTGGGAATTTAGCAGTTAATAATAAGAATCTATATTTTGCAAAATAGAAAGCGAGATGAGATTTTTGGAGAATACTTTTGACCTTTCACAATTTGATGAATACAGAGAAGATAACAGAAGAGAAGTGAAAAAAGCAAATGGTGGTCTGCCAATTTCATTGTGGGACACGTATTCTGCTTTTGCAAATTGCTATGGAGGTGTCATTATCCTCGGTGTCAAAGAAGAAAAAGACGGCAGTTGGAAAACTACCGGTCTTCAGAATGCGTCCAAGCTCCGAAAAGACTTCTGGGATACCATCAACAATTCTAAGAAAGTGAACATCAATCTCCTGTCGGAAGATGACGTAGAGATGTATGAAGTCGGTGACAACAAAGATGTTATCATGGTTATTTATGTGCCAATGGCGAAGCGTGAGCAGAAGCCGGTGTACATCAACAATGATATTTTTAATGGCACTTTCCGTCGTAATTATGAGGGCGATTATCATTGTACCAGATTGCAGGTAAAGACCATGCTTCGTGACCAGACCGAGCGCACCATGGATATGGAAGTGCTTGATAAGGTTCCGATGGAAGATTTGAATTATGATACCATTCACGGATATCGTAACAGCCATCGTTCTTTAAAAGAGGGACATCCTTTTGAGCGCCTGAGCGACCACGAGTATTTAAGAAGCATTGGTGCGGCTGCTATTTCAGAGGAAGACGGAAAGTTGCATCCTACGGCAGCAGGTATGCTGATGTTTGGTGACGAGTACAATATTGTGCGCCATTTCCCTGAATACTTCTTGGACTATAGAGAAGAGCTGGACCCTACCACCCGTTGGAGCGACCGATTGCAATCAAGTTCTGGTGAATGGTCCGGAAACGTGTGTGACTTTTATTTTAGAGTTTATAACAAGATTATTAAAGATATTAAGGTGCCTTTCAAAATGGTTGGTGGAGAACGTATTGATGATACTCCGGTACACAAGGCACTTCGTGAGGCTCTGGCAAACTGCTTGATTAATGCAGATTATCATGGTTTGCGTGGTGTTGTTATCCGTAAAGAACCGGACAAACTCATTTTGGCAAATCCCGGTTATGTCAGAACGGGTAAAAAGCAGATGCGTCTTGGTGGCGAATCCGACCCGCGGAATAAGGCTCTTATGAAAATGTTTAATCTCATCAATATTGGTGAACGTGCCGGAAGCGGTGTGCCGAATATTTTTAATGTTTGGGCAGATGAAGGTTGGGAAGAACCAGTAATTGAAGAGAGATTTGATCCAGATAGAACGGTGCTTTCGCTTTCTTTTAAGAAAAAGGTGGCGGAAAAAAGTGGCGAAAAAAAAGTGGCGAAAAAAAGTGGCGAAAAAAAAGTGACGAAAAAAACGCAAGAAAAGTACGATGCTATTTTGAATGCTATGCAGCCTGATATATGGTATAAAGCCTCTGAATTTGAAGCTATTGTAGGCGTAAAAGAATCAAGAATTAAAGTATTGCTTAAGGATATGTTGGAGCAGGGCTTGATAGAGAGTACAGGTAGTACGAAGGGGAAGATGTATAAGAAAATATAAAAATAAAGAAGGGGTGCGAATCTTATGATGAAAAGTTCAATATTGGATGAGCTGGTAAAAGCAAATAGAATGCCTGTAT
>CAYYEN010000333.1:0-4240 GCA_964470795.1 uncultured Spirochaetaceae bacterium
CAGGTAATGAGTTATAAAACTTTCTTGCAATATTTAAAGAAGCTTCTGCATATTCTTTCTTACCAGTTTCTCTAAAGGAAATAGCAAACCCATAAATAGCCCAAGCTTGTCCACGAGCCCAAGAAGAAGAGGGACTCTTACCTTGTCCAGCTCCAGTTCTTAATCTTTCACCTGTGATAGGATCAAATTCTACAATATGAGGAACTGTAAAATTTGGACGTACAAAGCTTTTAAGTACGGTATCTGCGTGTGAGGTCGCAATTTGTTTAAAGCGTGGATCTTTTGTCTCCTTACTTGCCCAATAGAGTAAAGACAAGTTCATCATACAATCTATAATTGCCCACCCTTCTGAGTTTTCTCTGATATCATTATTCCAAGCTCTGATAAATCTTCCATTAAGATTAAATCTACTTGCTAAAACAGAAGCAGCCTTTAAGCCACGCACAAAAGATTTTTTACATCCGGTCTTCTTATAATGTTCAACTGCAGTAGGTAACCACATAAACCCTACATCATGATGAAGGGATAAAAATTCATCAAACAATTCATCTTGCTTCGTCTCAATTTCAATAGCGGTCTCTAAAGCTTTAACATCTTGAGTCTCATTATAAAGTAGCCATAAGAGGCCACCCCAAAAACCACCTGTCCAAAACTGAGGCTTCTCATCGTTATATTTAGTATTGTTGTCACAAATTGTAACATGTGGAAAACTAGCACCCAATAAACTAACATTACGTTCTATTTTCTTAATCGCATAAGTATATGCATCATTTAAAGCAATCATTCTTTTCTCCTATCGTTTTAAAAGTATTAGGTCAATAAAAGCTACTGTAAATCATCAATTTACCACTTTATAAACAAAATACACGTTAAATCCTATCAAAATCAATTCGATAATTATCACCTTCAATAATCAGATAATATTTATTACAGTCTACTAAAATTTCATAAGTTGAATTATCAAGCTTTGAAATACTTAAATCAGTTATAGCCTTATCCTCTTGTTTAAAAGGCAAGAGTACCGAAACATAACAAGCCTCCCCTGTTTCAATCTCACTTGTTCTTACCATAGTAGAAGGTCTAAAAGTATCATTATGATCGCTCAACATCCCTTTTTCAAAACTATATTCATAGTTAGGATAACTACAAAGCCAAGTTGAAACTTTAGGGCTTGAGGCGAGTACCTTATTATCTTTTAGACACAAAGTTGTGTAATCAAAATGAAAGGTGCGAGTAATAAGAGAGTTGTTACAGCCCTTTAATTTATCAACTACAAGCAAAAACTTTCCATCAACTAGTATTACATGCCTTAAGTGAGTTACCGGCGAATAATTGACATGATACCCAGTAGAGCCTTGATATCTTTCCTCGACTTTAACGCCTAGTAATTTGCCTTCCTTTTGAGGACCATAACCAAAGGACTTAATATATTCAAATTGGTTTTTACCATCAACTGTAATTGTTGAATGTGCAGCAGTGCTTTTAACAAATTTTCTCTCTTGGCACTCTCGGTAAGTATAAAGACCTGGGTCGGAAATAATAACTTTATTATAAGCGGTGAAATCAAAAGTATTAAGATCTATATGGGCATGATTGTTTTGAACAGGACTTTTACAAATCATATGAAAGGATAATGCTTCGGTTGTCCAATTAGAGCGAATCATCGCTTGAGATAAAACAGAGTTGTAGAAAACCTTTGGTTCATTAGGCAATTGAGCAGTAGCCTTTATCAGTTCGTTTAAGACATATTCAGGGTTATCAAATCGCCAAATAAATTCTTTTGCAATTTCTAGAATTTCAGCCTTATTCATATAAACCAAGAAAGCTTGTAGTAAAGAAGTCTCTTTAAAAATTGCAATTTGATACAATGCTGTTAACACCGCTCTTTTTCCAGCTTGAGAATCCCCTACCGGAACACTATCGCCTGTAGGACGTAAAGAATATAAGGAGTACTTCATTCCTTTAAAAAATAAATCTTTATATTCCTCAGAAATTTCAAAATTGAATTGTTTTGCAAATACTAAAGGAATACCAAACCAGAACATACATCCATCATGATACATAGGGCAACCTTCAATTTGTCCACCCTCTTTGGTTAATTGAGTTTTTGCACAACGTTCAAGTTCTTTAATTGCAAATTGTCTCCAAGTCTCACTCTCTTTAAAAACTGGAAAATACAAAGCTGTTGTTAATAAACCCAGAAGTTCCATCACATAATGATTATGGTTAGCCTTAGGCCAGAGCTGAGGAGATACTTTATAAATTAGACAAGCTTGTTTATAAACAGCATTGGCATACAATCTTAAATAATCGTCAGTCAACGCTTTGCTATCTGACATATATTCAACAATTAAAGGCCAAGTTTTGTAGAGTCTAATTCCAAGCTCGAGGGCACGTAATGGGGTGCAAGTCGAAAAATAGGATAAATCTTTTTCAAAGGTTTCATCATCTATTGAGACACTCTGAGCCCAAGATTTTAATTCTTCCAATACTTTTTCAGCATACTTTTCATCTTTAGTAATTGCCCACTCATAGATTAACCAAATCCAATGGTTCATTCTATTCATTTGCCATAGATATTCATTATCATCGTATCGTCTTTCCAACCAAGAAGGAGGATTACCAATGAAGGATAATTCGGCAGAGCCTGGTAATCGAACCTTATCCTGATAACTAGTTTTAGCATTCTCCGCTATCTCTGTTAACCACATAGGATAATACTGATTAATACCTTCTATTACAGATTTTTTTGCTGTCAGAATCTTATCAAAATGCTTTCTTAAAACTTTTAGTTGTTCATCAGTTAATACTACATCACACTTCATTTTTTTATCCTTTAAAATAGACCTTCAAGGCCTTTTAGTTTTCCAAGCGCTTCGAGGAAGAAATAATCTCCATAAATAATTGGGACATTTATATGTTTATCATTAGGCTTACTAACCGTTCCCATCATAATTATGCCTTCGGTTTTATCGGTGAAATCACAATAATTAGCGATTAAAGCATCTAACAATTTAATTGCCTTCTCCAAATACCACTCTTCTTTTGTGAGTTTAAACAATTCTAAGAGCCCACTAGCGGTTATACAAGCAGAGGAGGAATCGAATACCCAATTATCAGACTCATCAGCTAAGAAGTCATAATAAGGAATGCCTTCTTTAGGCAAACTGCTCATATACTTGTTAGCTATTTTATTCGCCACTTCTAAATATCGGTTGTCGCCTGTTTCTCTATAAGAGATTGCAAAACCATAGATTGCCCAAGCTTGACCTCTAGACCAAACAGAATTAGGACCTTTTCCTTGACCTTGTATCGTTCCAATTCTCTTTCCCGTATAAGGATCAAATTCTACAATATGAGGTACGGTATAATCGGGGCGAACGAAATTAGTTAACACGGTATCTGCATGAGAGACCGCTATATGATAAAATCGTGGATCGTCTGCAACTTTACTTGCCCAATAAAGCAAGGATAAATTCATCATGCAATCAATTATGGAAAAACCAGCACGTTTTATTCCCACTTGGGAATTCCAAGCTCTAATATAGTGTCCTTTTAAATTATAACGACTTGCCAAGATAGAAGCTGCTTTTAGTCCTCTACATAAAGAGGCCTCATCTTTTGTTGCATTATAATTAGCAACCGAGGTTGGAAGCCATAAAAAACCTACATCATGATGCATTTTCATAAACTGGTCTAAATTTACATCTTGCTTATTTTCTAGTTCTCTCATCAGCTGCAAGAGAGAATCTAATCCAGTTTCTCTATAAGCTAAACGCAGTAAGCCACCCCAAAAGCCACCAGTCCAGAACCAAGGTTCTTCACTGCTATATTGCCCATTTTCACAAACTGCAACATGCGGAAAAGTCGCTTTAATTCTTTTACTGTTTTTTATAACTTTTGCTATTGTTTTTTCATAAACATCTAAATACTTTTGTTCAATCATATACTTCCCCATATTTTTAAATAAGCTCTCTTTACAGCCTCAAAATCATAATTCTTAATATCAACTACATCATTTATTTCAGTACAATGCTTTAGTAATAAACCTAACAAACGTTCAAACTCTTTAGCATACTTTTCATCAAAAGCCAGATTATTCTGTTCTAAAGGATCAAGTGCTCTATCGTAGAGTTCAATAAAAATTTCATCCTTAAAAATATCCAATATTAACTTATATTGTTTATCTACTACACAACGGGAAAAATTACCCAAATAATCTGTTCCATCAAATTGAATA
>CAYYEN010000334.1:0-3777 GCA_964470795.1 uncultured Spirochaetaceae bacterium
AACGCTTTAAGCATTTCACTATCAGCTTTTTCACCAGTTGCGGTAATTAAAGCATCACAAGCGAGAGTAATAGTTTCATCAGTTTCAACTGGGCGGCAGCGACCTGTTGCATCAGCCTCGCCTAAAGCCATTTTAACTAACTCAAGCTCTCCTTTTTCAAAACGCTTAGGATTAGTTAAGAACATAAACTTAACACCATCATGAAGCGCTGCTTTATATTCTTCTCTATCTGCTGGCATTTCTAAAATAGATCTTCTGTAAACGACAGTTACATCCTTAACACCTACAGTTTTAATTGCTTGACGTGCAGCATCCATAGCAGTATTACCACCACCACAAATGACTATGTTTTTGCCAAGAGCTAAATCTTTTGCTTCTTTGCTATCTGCTAAGAAGGAAATTGCATCCATTACTCTGCCGTTTCCCTCAAGCTTTATCTTATTCTCTTTTTCAGCACCCACACAGTAGAAGAGGTAATCATAGTTAGCTTTTAAAGCAGCGATGGTTTCATCTTTTAATTCAACGCCGTATTCAATCTTAACGCCATGCTCAAGCACGAAATCGATATCTTTTTGAACAACTTCTTCTGGTATTCTGAAGTTAGGAATAACATTCTTAACAACCCCACCAGCATTCTTTTCACGCTCTTTAATTGTTACATCAAACCCAGCTCTTGCTAAAAAGAGTGCAGTTGAGAGTCCTGAAGGACCCGCGCCTATTACTACAGCTTTAACATCAGCAGGCTCTTCAAGTTCTGACCAGATTTCGCTCTTATACTCATCATAGCCTTTTTCAGCTGCTAATTTTTTAATTGCTCTAATTTGAACAGGACCTTCATAATCCATACGAGTACAATGGTTTTGACATTGATGGTCACAAATCCAACCAGTGATATTAGGTAAGGCATTCTTCTCATAAATTAAAGCAAGCGCTTCAGCATATTTACCTTCCCCTGCAAGATGGATGTAATCTGGAATATCTTGGTGAATTGGACAAGCAGAAACACAAGGAGCAACATAGCAGTCAGTTAAACCTAAAGCATCACCAACTTTAGCTTTATTAAGGCCTCTAAATTCTTTACTGATATAATAAGTTGGGTCTTTTGCTTTTTCAGCTAAAAGAGCAATCTTATCTACATCAATCTTGCTCATCTTGAAAGCATCTTTTGCTCCACGAGTAATGTTAACCATTTGTGTTAAACGAGTGTAACCACCTGGTTTTAACATATCAGTTGCTACCGTTATTGGTCTAATTCCTGCTTCAAATAAATCTTTAACTGTTAAAGCATTAGCACCGCCAGAGTAAGAAACTGGAAGTTCGCCATTAAATTCTTTACTTAAAAGAGTTGCGATGGAGGTAGAAATTGGTAATAACGCTCTACCAGACATGTACATTTCATCTCCAGGTAATACTTTTTGATCATTAACGGAGCCAAGGGTATTAGTAAGCTTAACACCAAATCCAAGCTTTTCAGCCTTAGCAACGTCTACTAAACGATGGAGCATTTTAACAGCATCAGGATACTGTAAATCATGTTCAAAGCTTTCTCTCTTTAAACCAATATAGTTATAACCTAAGTTATCTAAAATACCTCTAACTTTATCGTAGCCAAGAAGTGTTGGATTTAATTTTACAAAGGTAAATAAATGCTTTTCTTTAAGCATGTAATTACAAATTGCTTCAATTTCGGTTGGAGGACAACCATGCATGGTTGAAATAGTTACAGACTTAGCAAGCTCAGAGCTCATCTTATCGAGCGCTGCTTTAACTTTCTTCTCCTCCCCTTCATAACGTGTACCTTTTAGTAGGCCTTCATCAAGCATAGCTTTTGCCGTTTCGGTATACTCTTTAAACTTTGGGTTCAAGTTTGCATCTTTTAAGCTATTGATGAAAGTTTGCATCTTTTCGGTTTTGATACCTTCAAGATTATAACCAACTGATGCGTTAAAGATAAAGGAAGGCTTCTTCCATTCTTTCTTACACATCAAGCTGTCAAGCATATGGAGAATAACCCAAGCTTTTAGGTATTCATCATAAGCTTTTGGAAGGGTAAATTCAGTAGACCATTCTACGTTATAACCTTCATCTCTTGCATCAATACAAGGTTTGGCAATTTCCAAAGTATCCATAACTTGGACAGTCTTTAATTCAATAAATCGAGCACCAACTAAGTAGCTAGTAATTATATTTTGAGTTAACTGTGTATGAGGACCCGCAGCAGGACCAAGTGGGGTTGAACAGTTCTGCTCCCATACTTTAATTTCAGCTTTTAAATCATCCTCGTAAAATTCGGTTTCATTAACACCGAAGATTGAATGGTGATTACGGTATTCGCCTAAGATTCGATATAACAATTCTTCAAACGGTACAGGTCGCATAATATCTGACATAGTATTTCTCCTATTTTTGTTCTACCTATATTTTAACCGTGATTTCTTATTAGTCAATGTTTTTTGCAACATATTGCAACAATTTTATTTAAGAAACGGTTCGGTAGCTATTTAGAGAAACAAATGTCGTTAATTATTTCGACCTTTTTTCAACTAAAAGCAGTTCGATAGCTTTATGGACCATAGCTTTGGGGGAGGAATATCTTCCAAATTGATAATCAACAACGCTAGAACTAATTTCAATCTTGATATTTTCATTATTGCTATAATTTATTAACTTGCTTAGTTCTTTTCTCAGTTCGTATAAATTACTGTTTAATAGAGTGATATCATTCTCGTTATAAATTATAGCAAACTCATCCCCACCAAAGCGGAAAACAGAAGAGGACTCAAGGGTGAAGTATTTTAACAAAGCATGACTAGTTCTTATAATTACTTTATCCCCTATATCGTGGCCATGCTTTGTATTCACATCTTTAAAATTATCGATATCGATTAGCACAAGATACCAAACGCTCTTTAAATCTTTTTCAGCAAACTTAGTAGCCATCAACTCTTCAAAGTTCTTTCGGTTTCCTATTCCTGTTAATACATCCATGATTACATTCTCTCTTTGAAGGAAGAAGAAGAGTATTAACATGAATAGGCAATTGAGTACCCATGGAGAGAACTGGTTATGATACATAAACTGAATATTATTGATGGTATTCATTATAACCGAGAGATAAAAGAAGAAATGTAATCCTTTTTTCTGATAAGAGCCTTTGATTAGTTTCCTTGAGTAGATTAATCCATAGATAGAAAACGAATAGGAATAGAGGGCAAAGATTAGGAAGAAAATATTATACCCTACTCCTTGTTGATAATGCCCAGCGTCATCTATGTAGTAGATAAACCCTAAATAGACATTGATTAAGAACATGAGGATTATGGCGCAAGTGGACAGCGTTACGATCCAACTTTGCTTTTTATAGTTTTGTCGCGCCTCAATTCGCTTGATGTAAGAAAAGATAAAGAAGCCCCAAAACATATAAAAAAGCGCTACAGAGATAAAGAAACAGAGTACAAAGAGGCGCAGTAGATAAACAGAGTGCATACCTGTAAAATAAGAAATCAAGAAGATGAGCATCTCAAAGCCTAGCACGCCAATAAGGGCTAAAAGATTATACTTAAACATAATAATAACGGGAGAAAACTTTAGTCTATTCCAATCCTTAACAAGAAAGACTATTAAAACTACCGCGGGTATAAAATCAATTTGAAAATTATAATTGAACATTTGCACGCCACCTTAACTTTTTATCCCACATCATTTGAGTTCTAGCCTTTTCATCCAACATCTTTAAGCTATCAACTTCCTCAAAACAAACGATTCCAATACTTACTG
>CAYYEN010000334.1:3787-4238 GCA_964470795.1 uncultured Spirochaetaceae bacterium
ATCAAAGACACCTTTGTCAAACGTGCTTTAATCTGTCGCTTAATCTCATGATCGCATTCTTTATCGACATTTTCAATAATAATACAAAATTCATCTCCACCAATTCTGGCAAAAAAGGAATCGTAATCTTTAATTACCGTTAAGACTTCTTTACTCAATATTTTTAAAGCTTTATCACCCATCAGCGGACCATAGATTTCATTAAGGTGCTTCACTTTATCTAAATTAAGCATGAAATAAAATTGTTTTGCCCTCTTTTCTGCATTTGTATCAAACCAGAGCTTTGAGAGCATTAACTCGTAACTTTGACGATTATAAACTTCTGTAAGGTTGTCAGAAGAAACATCAATTACATCCTCTAGTCCAGCTGACGTTTTAAGCAAAAGCAAATTTCTCAGATACCATGTAAAATCAGAGATAAATTGTGTCAGCTCACGTCCCTGGATAATCA
>CAYYEN010000335.1:0-4237 GCA_964470795.1 uncultured Spirochaetaceae bacterium
AAATACATCACCTATCCCCGAACTGACAGCCGATTTTTAACCGAGGATATGGAAAACAGTCTTTCCGTCTTAGCCAACGCTACGGCGGAATTTTTTATGCCTAAAGAGAAACTGTCTGTAAACACAGCACAAGTCATTGACAGCTTCAAAGTCAGCGACCACCATGCCATTATCCCCACTCTGCATATCAAGGGGCTGGATGTGCAGAGCCTGCCTGCCGGAGAGCGTGAAACGCTGCTGCTCCTTGCCATTCGTCTTATAGTTGCCATTGGCGATGCCCACCGTTACAGTGAAACGGTTATCACAGCAAAATGCGGTGAGTCTGTTTTTACTACCAAAGGAAAAACCGTCATTCAAGATGGTTTTAAGGCAGTACAAAGACTCTATAAGGGAGAACAGGCAAAGGAAGAAAAAGACCAAGCCCTGCCAAGTATTGCCCAGGGCGATGTGTTTACCGCAAGGGCTGAAATTAAGGAGGGGAAAACCTCACCGCCCAAACCCTTTACAGACGATACCCTGCTTTCTTCAATGGAAAATGCCAACAAAGCCGAGGTTGATACCGAGCGTAAGGGCATTGGCACTCCGGCAACGAGAGCAGGCATTTTGGAAAAGCTGATTAAATCGGGGCTTGCGGAAAGAAAAGGCGATAAAAAAGTAAAATACTTCACTGCCACCCACAAAGGCACAGCCCTCATTACCGTTCTGCCCGAACAGGTGCAGTCCCCGTTGATGACCGCCGAGTGGGAAGAAAAGCTGAAACTTGTGGAGCGTGGAGAACTGACCGCCGATGCCTTTTTATCCGAGATTGTGAACATTACCACCGCCCTTGTTAAGACCTATGAAATGATTAAGGGGGCTGATACTCTGTTCCCATCAGAACGTGAGAGCGTAGGCAAATGCCCTCGCTGTGGTGGTGCTGTCACCGAAAACAAAAAGGGCTTTAGCTGTTCTGACAGGGCTTGCAGCTTTGCCATTTGGAAAGAAAACCGCTTTTTCACGGCAAAGAAAAAGACCGTAACAAAAGCGATTGTTACAGAACTTCTCAAAAGCGGCAAAGTGCCACTCACAGGCTGCTATTCCGAAAAGACAGGCAAAACCTATGATTGCATAGCTGTTCTTGACGATACTGGAGGGCAGTTTGTGAATTTCACGATGGAGTTTGCAAAGAAAAAGTGACCTGCATAAATGCAAGTCACCCTAAATGTGCTTTACCCGACCCCCGACACTGATAAGAACATGAGTTGCTATATTGATTAAACTGCTAAATATCATAGTATCAATCCCTCCAATCTGTGAACTTATGAAAAACAATATGCCGCTTATAGAGATAGGGACTAATATGGAACGAAGTATCTTGGTTTTGTTAGTGTCGGGTGCACCAGCATTTACTATCGGGAATCGAGTAAAACACACTTCACTACAAGTTTACCGAAATCTCCGATTTTGTCAACCAATTTTCACCTCAAATTAAGAATTATTTTGCAAACAGAAAGGAGTATACCGATATGGCAGAAAAACAAAACCCCAAAGAACGGTTAAAAGAAATAACCGATAGCATTGAAACTGGTATCAAAGAGCTTTTTGAGAGTGACAAATACAAAAGCTATCTTCAGACCATGATCCGCTTTCATAAATACTCGTTTAACAACACTATGCTCATCTCCATGCAAAAGCCCGATGCAACTCTTGTGGCAGGGTTTAACAAGTGGCGTGATGGCTTTTCACGCTTTGTTAAAAAGGGCGAAAAAGGCATTAAAATTATTGCACCCACCCCATACAAAATTAAGGAGGAACGAGAAAAGCTCGACCCACAGACCAAAGCCCCACTCCTTGATGCAAGCGGCAAAGTGCAGATTGAGGAAGTGGAAGTACAGATACCAATGTTCCGTGTGGTATCTGTCTTTGATGTATCCCAAACCGAGGGTGAGGCGCTGCCCACCCTTGCAAGCAATCTGACAGGTAATGTGGAGCAGTTTGATGTGTTTATGGAAGCCATTAAACGCACTGCACCTGTTCCCATTGAAATCATGCCACTGCCCAAGGACACGGACGGTTACTATCACACTGAGGATAAGCGAATTGCAATTCGTGAGGGCATGAGCGAGGTACAGACCGTTTCAGCCGCCATTCACGAGGTTGCACACTCGCTTTTGCACAACCGTGAAATGGAAAAAGAGCTGCAAGCACAGCAGAACGAAACCGCAAAGCCCATCAAACCCAAAGACCGCAACACCGAAGAAGTTGAAGCAGAAAGCATTTCCTTTGCCGTTTGCAGTTATTACGGAATACAGACCGGCGAAAACAGCTTAGGCTATATTGCTTCTTGGAGCAAAGATAAGGAGCTTGCCGAACTTCAGGCTTCACTGGAAACCATCAACAAAACCTCGTCTGAACTGATAAGCGGTATTGATACGCACTTTGCAGAGATTATAAAAGAGCGTGGCATTGATTTGACCACAGAAACCTTTGTGCCGGAGCAAGCCCCCGACCCCAACAGGGGGCAAATTACCGAGGACGGATATAACATTGAGGTGGACGGTCATATCGGCAGTTGGTATGTCATTGATACCGAGGTTGTAGACAATACAAAATATTTTCTCCTTGAGCATGAGGAACACGGTGACAATGCTGCCTGTGTAATTGTAGACGGTGACGGCAAACTGGTGTTGGACGATGTTTGGAATGGCTTTGATGACCTCAAGGAGCATTTTGAAAGCAGAACTGCCGAGGAACAGAGAATTGATGAGCCTATCCAACATGACTATCCTATGCCCGACCCCACAGTTAGCATTGATGACCGTAATGCCTATGGCTATACCTCCGATGAACTGCTACCGCTTTCTAAAGAGCGAGCCGCAGAGCTGTGGGAACAGGATCTGCCCGTTTTTCTTCTTTATGAGGACAACACCGAAGCAATGGCTTTTGACCGTGAGGATATTGATAATCACGATGGTTTTTTCGGTATTGAAAAAACAGACTGCCTTGCCTTGCAGGAGCATGAAGAAATAAAAGACAATGGCAAGCTCTTGTCCGAAACGAGAGAACAGCTTTTCTTGGAAAATGAGAAAGACGCCTATGCCATTTATCAGCTAAAGGACGGTGCAGAGCTTAGAGATTACCGATTTGAGGGACTAGACTGGATAAAAAGCCGTGGGCTTTCCGTGGAACGTGAAAACTATAACCTTGTTTACACGGATGCCTTTACCAAGTTTGCCACCCGAAGGGACAGGCTTGAGGAACTATGGGATAGGTTTAATAATGACCACCCCGCTGACTTTAAAGGACACTCTCTGTCGGTCAGTGACATCGTTGCCATTAAGCAAAGTGGTGTTGTAACATACCATTACTGCGATAGCTTTGATTTTGCAGAGCTGCCAAGGTTTGCGAATCTAATGCCGGATGACTTTCTTACAGGCGAAAGAATTGATACTCCGAGGGGAAGTTTTTCTCTAAGCACATTAACAAAGGAGCAAATACATCAGGCAGGCTACGGCTACCACCATTCTTCAGATAACGGAGCGTATCTCATTATGGGTAACGGCACCCGTGCCTTTGCTATACGAAACGAGGATAACCCCCTGAGTACCGCCGAGCTGTCCACCGAGCAGAACTATAATCAGATTGACGGTATCATTAACAATCAGCCTACCGTGGCACAGCTTGAGGAAGAAGCCAAAAGCGGCACACCTATCTCCCTTATGGATTTGCTTGATGCCACACGCAGGGAGGAAAAGCAATCGGTTATGGAGCAGCTATCAGCGAAACCACCACAAACACAGGAAAAATCAAAAAAAGCCCCGTCAAAAGGTGCGGAAATGGAGTTATGATTATGAGCAGATTTACAGTAGAGGAAAGTAATTTGATGTGCATTTATAGCACAGGCTCAAGAGCAGATTTGCTCTCTGAGCTTGCCGAAATGCAAAGCCACCTTGCAGCAGATGAAACGGAGCTGCTTGCCCTTACCCAAACGGTTAGGGATAAGCTGTCGGCTATGAGTGATGAGGAATTTGAGAGCCTTTCAGGTGAGCTTATTCCCGATTTTGAGGAACAGGAGGATTAATAATGCCAACAAAAGCACAAGCCTTTGCACAGCTTGCAGAGCATACCGCCGAAAGACTGACCAGTAGCCTTGCTAACTGGACAGGCTATCTTGCCACCGTGGGGCGGCTATATAAATACCCATACCATGAACAGCTTATGATTTACGCACAAAGACCCGATGCAACGGCTTGTGCCG
>CAYYEN010000336.1:0-4235 GCA_964470795.1 uncultured Spirochaetaceae bacterium
TACTGTCGGAACAAAAAGCCTAATATAGCAATCAAAATACGATAAATATTCTTTTGAACCGATAGCGTTAAGTTTGGAACAACAGAAGAGATTACCGCCTTGGTAATTTCTTCTGTCTTTAAACCTGAGGACTCAAACAACATCTTAAGAGTTACAAAATATTCATCACTAGTTCTATTGCAATCTGTACGAATTCTCCAGTTATGGATCCAATCGTTACCATCAAAGACTGCAAAAACAATATTAGTGTTTCCTACATCTGCTACAAATAACATTAGATTAATACCACCTTATGTTGACCTTGATAAGCTGCATCACGAAGTGCATTTACACTTTCATCCATTAAGTATGATTCAAATGGTTGCATTCTATCGATAAAACCACCTGGAACGAATTCAATAATTCTATTAGCAATGGAATCGACAAACTGATGGTCATGGCTATTAAAGAGTACTACTCCTTTAAAGTCTATAAGACCGTTGTTTAAAGCTTGAATTGCTTCCAAGTCTAAGTGAGAAGTTGGCTCATCAAAGATTAAACAGTTAGTCCCCTCAAGCATCATCTTAGCAAGTACTACTCTAACTTTTTCACCACCTGATAAAACTTCACAATTCTTCATAGCTTCATCGCCTGAGAAAAGCATACGACCTAGAAAAGATCTAACATAGTTATCATCATCTTCTTTAGTAAACTGTTGTAAATACTCTGTAATACTCATGTTGTTTACAAACATGGAAGTATTGTCTTTAGGGAAATATGATAAAGAAGTGGTAACACCCCAGTTAAAGGTACCGGAATCTGGTTCCATCTCACCGGAGAGAATTTGAAAGAGAATTGTCTTTGCATAGTGGTTAGGTCCAACAAAAGCCACCTTTTCACCAGGATTGATAGTTAAGTTAAGATTATCTAATACCACTTCACCATCAATTGTTTTGCATAAATCATGAATCTCTAAAACGTTCTTACCAATTTCTCTATTCATCTTAAAAGCAACATAAGGGAAACGTCGGGAAGAGGGACGAATATCATCAAGAGTTAATTTATCGATAAGCTTTTTGCGACTAGTTGCTTGTTTTGCTTTCGCAACGTTAGAACTAAAACGTTGGATAAACTCTTTAAGTTCTGCAATCTTATCTTCTCGGCGTCTCTTATCATCCTTCATCTGTTTAGCAGCTAATTGGCTGGACATATACCAGAAATCATAGTTACCAACATAAAGTTGAATTTTACCAAAGTCGATATCACAAATATGGGTACAAACTGTATTTAAGAAGTGTCTATCGTGGCTGACAACAATAACAGTGTTGTTAAAGTTTTCTAAGAAATCTTCCAACCAGTGCACAGACTCTAAATCTAAGTGGTTGGTAGGCTCATCGAGTAAGAGGATATCTGGGTTTCCAAAGAGTGCTTGTGCTAACAAAACACGAACCTTAAGATTATCTTCAATCTCACTCATATTCTTTTCGTGAAATTCGGTAGGAATTCCAAGACCATCAAGCATTTGAGCGGCTTCACTTTCAGCTTCCCAACCGCCAAGCTCTGCAAACTCGCCTTCAAGCTCTGCAGCTCTTAAACCATCCTCTTCAGAAAAGTCTTCTTTATTATAGATAGCATCACGCTCAACCATTACATCATGTAACTTTTTGTAGCCCATAATAACAGTATCTAAAACTCTATACTCATTAAAAGCGAAGTGATCTTGTCTTAAAGTGGTCATTCTTTCGCCCGGGGTAATGTCAATCGTACCGGTATCAGATTCAATTTCACCTGAAAGAATTTTTAAAAAAGTAGATTTTCCTGCACCGTTTGCACCTATTATCCCGTAACAGTTGCCCGGAGTAAATTTAATATTAACTTCTTTAAAAAGAACTTGAGTTCCGTACGAAAGAGAAATATTATTCGCTGTTATCATATTGCCATCCTATAAAATATATTAATTTACAAATTTATTAAAAAAGTATTTTTTTGAAATACTTAGCCAAATATGTATAACATAAAAACTTACTATATTCAATAACTTGATAATTCTTAAAAGAATAATTTCAACTAAACTCTTGATATTTTCCGGTTTTAAACATATCCTCAAAATAATTAATTTTACAAATATTTCGATAACAAGTTGACAAAAACCCATTGCTTTGGTATTTTCCTTTGTGATAGTATATTTGGGATGTGGTGTAACGGTAACACTGCAGATTCTGGTTCTGCCTTTGGGGGTTCGAGTCCCTCCATCCCAGAATATTAATAACCGGTCCCTTCGTCTAACGGTTAGGACAGGAGATTCTCAGTCTCTAAATAGGGGTTCGATTCCCCTAGGGACTATTTTAATGATTTAAGATAGTACAGATACCAGCATACACATGCTGGTTTTCTTTTTTAATGGATGGAAGAAAAATGAATATTAAACATAAAGCTTATATTATAAATAACTCAGCCTATTTATATCTTTTAGATTTTGAAGATAATTATGACTATACTTTCTACACCGATAACTATTTAGTTATGGATACTGGTAGAATTGCAAAAGAACAATATTCCTTTGATGAGGCTTTAAGTGAAGTATTAAAAAAGCACTACCTAAAACCTGAAAATATCGTAGCCTTAAGCGCTGAAAGTACACAAGAGCTTATCAACCATGTAGATGATTACGAGCTCGTAAACATTTTATAATAAAAGTAATAAAGTAGCAGAAACTATCAAACAAAGCCCAAGTAGTGCCTTTTTTGAGAGTTTTTCTTTAAAAATGAGATAAGAGAATAGTACAGTAACAAGTAAACTTAGTTTATCGAGTGGCACAACTACACTCGCCTTTCCCCCTTGTAGCGCTTTATAATAGCAAAGCCAAGAAGCGCCTGTTGCAAGCCCTGATAAAAGAATAAAGGCTAATTCTTTTTTATCTATATTTTTTACTTGTCCCTCTTTATGAGTTAAAAACACTACAACCCAGGCCATAATAAGCACTACAACTGTTCTAATAGTGGTCCCTAAATTCGATTCCACCCCTTCTATTCCAACTTTTGCTAAGATAGCTGTTAATGAGGCAAAAACAGCAGATAACACAGCGTAGATTAGCCAACTCTTGTTAATTTGCTTTTCTTCAATTTCTCTCTTGTTTATCATCAAATAAGTACCGGTAGCATAAATAACTATTGCAAGTAACTTTACCCAAGTTATTCCCTCTTGTAAGATGATAAGAGATAGTAAGATAGTTAGCACCGTGCTCGATTTATCCACAACAACTACTTTGTTAACATCGCCTTGTTGTAGCGCTTTAAAGTAGCAGAGCCAAGAGATTCCTGTTGCAAGTCCTGAAAGGATTAAAAAGATCCAGGTTTTTAAAGAAAGCGTTATAATTTGATCAAAAGAGCCAACTATCACAACCATTAAAGAGGAGAAGAATAATACAACGATTGTTCTAAGCGCCGTTGCTACATTTGAATCGGTATTTTTAATCCCACCCTTTGCTAATATTGAAGTAAGACCTGCAAACAAAGCTGAAAGGATTGCATAAGTAAACCACATGTTTTACATCTACCTTTTTTCTAAATAGAGGTTGAGCCAAAGCTCTTTCTTCATTTTCTCTCTTTTATCACCTTTAACAAAAATATCTAAAAGCGTAAAAGGGGTATTTACACTAATATATTCTAATAAGCTCTCTTTAGTAAAACAAGTAAAACTTCTGCCCTGATGAGTAAAATCTTCTTCTCTTAATTTAAAAGAAGCATAGAGTATTCCCTTCTCTTTTAAAGCTTTATAAAGAATATCAAAAACCAAAGAAAGCTTATCTTTTGTAATATGCAAAAGAGAGGCATTTGCCCAAATACCATCAAAATAGTTTTCAAAAGGAAGGTCTTCAACACTTATATTTAGAACCTCTACTTTGCTATATTCTCTTGCAAATTCACCCAATTTTAAGGAGGGTTCAATTGCAGTAACTTCATAGCCAAGATTTTTAAAATATAGAGAATCACGGCCAGAGCCACAACCTACATCAAGTATTTTACCCTTATTATGCATAAAAGAGAGGAAGGTATCAGCCTCCTCTCTCATATTACAATTAATTGTAGATTGAATATAGTCCTCACAATGGAGGTCGTAGTACTCAATATTCTCACTCATTAGGGATAATTCTTTTTAAACGCACTGACACGTGATAGTGCTGATAAATCATCGCTAGATCGCTCTCCTCGCTCTAAATACTTATAAGCAAGACCTGCTATCATAGCACCATTATC
>CAYYEN010000337.1:0-4233 GCA_964470795.1 uncultured Spirochaetaceae bacterium
CTTTTCAACAAAGGAGGCTTCTGCATTCTTTACATCCTCTAAATAAGCGTCTCGCTCTTCACGCACTTTTTCATGTTCCGATAACACATAGTTATCAAAATCAGTTTTAGCGACAGCTAAATCTGAGTTGAAAGCGGTAAGAAGTTCAGCATTTCTTTCTTTTTGTTCTTCGCCTTTGTCAATAAGTGCTTTTTCAGTATTGGAGACTAATTCATTATAGTTTTGAACTATCTGCTTAAAGTAGTTCTCACTTCTTAAACTGTCCGCTTTAAACTGGTCAACAACTGAATGGATAATCTCAGCTTGCGCAACTTGTTTTTGTACTGCACCAATTCGTGCTTCTGCTTGCTCAGTTTGTAATTTTAAATTCTCTAAAGCAACTTTATAATTAGTACATACATCTTCTAAAGCGATAAGATCATGACTACGTTGTTGTAATTGTGATAATGTATTTAGTAAGGAAGCTTCCGCATCTTTTACTTCATTTATCTTATGGTCTAACCCCTCTTTAACATCATTAGAAGTTGTCTGAATACGGGAGATAGTTGCTTGAGTCTCACTTCTAAAACTAGCAATTTGTTTATTAACCAACTGTAAATTTCGACTTTTTCGATCTTCTGCACGCAATACTAAAATAATTATTAACGTTAATACAAAAAAAGCTATTGGCAATATAATATAGATCATAATCATCCTCCTAATCAGAACAATTTATTATACATCTCATTCCAAGATTTAACCACTATATCAGATAAGGGAAAATCTTTAGTCTTTTGTGTTAAATAGCAAGTATACATACCCACCTGTTTAGCCCCAAGTATATCTTTTGAATAGCTATCTCCTAGGTAGATAGCCTCTTCAGGCTTTAAGGCTAAAGCTTTAAGCATTTCTAAAAAAGGGACAGGATTAGGTTTTAAGTAACCATAGTCTTCACAGGACGCTTTAAAGGAACACAAAGAGTCAACTCCTAAGGTTTCAAGTTTTCCACATAGTGGGAAATCAGAAAGGGCGCCTAAGATATAGCCTTTAGCCTTTGCTTCTTCTAGCGTCCTATTCATCCCATCATAGGGTTTAATACCTTTAAAGAGGCGTACCCATTTTTGTTTTATTGCTTTATCATAATGTTTCTTGTAAGAATCAAGGTTTATGTTCGGTTTCCCTTTGTAGATAATTTTAGCTTCTTTTTCTCTAAAAGCAGATAAATCAAGGACCGGTTGCACTTCGCTACCATCAAGTAGTCTAATCTCTCTCCTCATTTTGCTGTAAGAGAGAGAAAAGATCGGAGAAGATAAAGAAGCTAAGAACAAATACTTGTTCATATAACTCTTTGGATAAAGAGTACCGTCGATATCAAATAAAATCGCCTTTATCTTATGAGATGCTAAAAAACCCATGCTATTTACCCTTGTTCTGCCTTTGGCTCTTAACTTGACGAGTCGCAGCTTCTCTAGCTTTACCAATACGAGCTTTTCCACCAGGTTTTCTCATAGTTCCCTTAGGTTTAGCTTTATCAGCCCCAGAGGTTCTTTTGGTAATCTTTTGAATCTCAACTTCTTCTTTATCTAAGCCCTTTTCATGTAAACTAGGATTTCTTTTACGCTCTCTAACAGAAATTTCTATAGGAATATAGTTTATTCCAAGAGTAGATCTCATCTGGTTCTTAATGTAAGATAGATAAGTTTCTGGAAAAGCTTTAACTTTGTTAACAAAGAGTAGGAAACGGACAGGATTAATAGAAACTTGAGTACCGTATAAAATCTTATAGTGGCCATCAGCACTTCTTGGTGGTTGATATTCTGCACACCAACTTCTCAAGGCTTGGTTGAAGATACCGGTATCTACACGTTTATTAAGCTGTTTCCAAACTGCCCAAACAGTATCGAGCAATTTGCCTACATCTTGACCTTTTTTAGCAGAGACAGGAATCATGGGGGCAAAAGACAAGATAGGGAATAAGAATCTTACTCTATCTTTAATTGCTTCCATTTCATTAGGAACTCCTGGTAACAAGTCAATCTTATTTAAAACTAAGATAATGCCTTTTCCCTGGCGTACAATTAAAGAAGCAATCTTCTTATCTTGTTCGCTAAGTCCTTCTAAGACGTCAACCATTAAGAGTACGACATCAGCTTCATCAATCGCTTTAATCGCACGGTTAACGCTGTAGTACTCGACATCTTCTTCAACTTTACCTTTACGTCTGATGCCAGCAGTATCAAGCACGGTAAAATCTGAGCCTTTGTACGTAAAAGTCGCTCTCATAACATCACGAGTAGTCCCTGCAATATCGCTAACTATAGAGACATCACGTCCTGTTAAGAAGTTGGTTAAAGTACTCTTTCCTGTATTTGGTTTACCCATAACAGCAATCTTGATAGTTTCAGCCTCTTCAGGTTCAATTTCACTTCTTTCAAGATTTAACATACCTAAAAGGGTATCTTCAAGTTCTTCAATACCAAGACCATGAGAGGCTGAAATACCAACTAAACGTTGATAGCCATGCTCATAGAAGTTCCAAACTAAATCTTCTCTAGTATCATCATCAATCTTATTGATAACCATAATAACCTTATCAGTATAAGGACGAAGTAGTTTAAAGAGCATTTCATCTTCTGCTGTTATTTCTGTACAATCGAGTAAGAACATGATGATATCGCTTTGAGAAAGAAGAGAAATACTTTTCTCGCTTACTAAAGCATCCATCTTATCTTTTTCCAGCTTTATTCCACCAGAATCTACAAGAGTAACAGGATGGTTACCTAAAAGCCAACGCTCAGGAATAGGATCTCTCGTTACTCCAGGAGTTGGGTCTGTTATTGCTCTTCTTTTACCTATTAAACGGTTAAACAATGTAGATTTTCCTACATTAGGTCTACCTATAATCGAAATAAGGGGGAGTTTTGTATCGATATCCGCCTTATTAATTATTTCCAATTCTTCCATTAGTCCATTCCTTTAAATACGTTTCGATTTCTACACTTTTTGTCATAGCAAGCAGTTTATCTGCCAAATCTTTTGACTCAGAATACGAAATACTTCTAACCACATGACGAACCTTTGAAATACTTTGACTATTCATCGAAAGCTCGTCAAAACCTAATCCTATCAAAAGTGGGGTAAATAATTCAACACTTGCCATCTCACCACACATGCCAACTTTAATATTGTTTTTATGTGCATTATCTGCAACAAGTTTTAGAAGTTGCAAGACGCCTGGATGTAATGGATTATACAAATATGCTATTTTCTCATTTCCACGATCAACTGCTAAAGTGTATTGAATTAAATCGTTTGTGCCAACTGAAAAGAAATCAACTTTTTTAGCTAATGCATCAGAACAAAGGGCTGCAGAAGGGACTTCTATCATAATACCAACAGGAATCTGTTCATCAAACGGTATCATCTTTCTCCTCAGCTCCTGCTTAACTTCTTCAAGCAAGGCCAAACTCTCTTCCAACTCTTCAACACCAGAAATCATAGGAAACATTATTTGAACTTTTCCAAAAGCACTTGCTCTTAAAATAGATCTAAGTTGAGGTACAAACAATTCCTTATTAGCCAAACAGAATCTTATAGCACGCCAGCCTAAAATAGGGTTTTCTTCTTTAATTGCTAAGGTGTCAACCACTTTATCCCCACCGACATCCCAAGTTCTTATTGTGAGTGGACCATACAATGTCGATTTCTCAACAATTTCTGTATAAACATCAGTTTCTTCAGCTTCAGTGGGAAACTGAGAATTCATCAATAAAAATTCAGTTCTAAAGAGCCCTACCCCTTCAGCACCGGTATTAAAGAGCTTATCAAGGTTTTCAGCCCCTGATATATTCACCTTTAACTCAACTCTCTTCCCATCTGTAGTAATTGCTGGTAAAAGAGAATCTTCATTGTAAGACTCTTGTTGTTCCTTTAAAAAAGAAATCTGCTTCTTAGCCTCAGATAAAACTTCAGGCTCTGGGTTTACAACGATTTCGCCCTTTATTGCATCAAGAATTATTAAATCACCATTCTTAACTATATTAAATAAATCAGATAGCCCAACCAAACACGGGATATTCAAACTATGAGCAAGGACTGCAACGTGGCTAGTTTTGCCTCCAGAGACTAAAACAAAGCCTAACAGATTAGTTTTCTCCATGCCAACAATCTCAGCTGGGGTAAGATAATCTGCAACGATAATTACTGGGGTTTTATAGTTTGGTACCACATTGCGCTTTTGTTTTAATAGTTCTC
>CAYYEN010000338.1:0-4231 GCA_964470795.1 uncultured Spirochaetaceae bacterium
GCCGGCCCATGTTGTCTCTATCGGAGCAATGGATGAGAGCGTATTATGCGAACATGCAGTATCAGAACGGCCGAGAATGTGCAACAACCCAAAACACGGAGAAATATGCAGCTGAGGCTCTTGCCGTAACAGAAGAGCCGCAGGAAGAAGACCGATCCGGAGAATGCTTCCGGACAGTGCGGTGATCTCCTGCCCGTTTCCTCCGGATGGGTGGACGATGCCCTGGTCGTCCAGGATGCGGACGAGCCGGGTGCGAAGACACGCGACAAAATCCTCGATCGTTTGTTGCTGCACGGGGGTGAGATCGGAAGAGTAGCGCGGGAACACACTTTTCGATGCCGAAGCGTTCAGAACGCCTTCGATATCTGTCAGGAGCCGGTCGATATACTCACAGGTGCTCAGGATATATCGCACCTGGTGCTCGTTCGGGGACGGCGCCCCCGGTTCGGTGCCCTCATTCATTCTTGCCTCTCTGCTATGCGTTACGATCTTTCAGCGACCCTTATCCCCACCGGCGATGAATTCCTGATGATGACAATCCAGGTCATGGGCATTCACGGCCTCCCGATCATCCACGCCGGTGACGATCTTGCCGCACTCATCTGCGAACGGATCGTCTTCGAGGACGGCGACATCCTCTGCATCGCCTCGTCGGTCTTGGCGAAAGCGAACGGGCAGACCCGCAACCTCGCAGAAATCGAGCCGACCGAACGGGCGACAGCGATCGCGGCAGCCGCCGGCGAGGATCCGCGGTTCATCCAGGTCATCCTCGACGCTTCCGTCGACGTGCTCCTCGAGAGCCCGTTCATCCTCGCTGCCGTCCCCTGCGGGCATATCGGCGTCCGGGCGGGCGTCGACCGGAGCAACGTGGGGGACGATGTCGCCATCATCCTGCCGCCCGACCCGATGGCAGCCGCCGCCGGGATCCGGGAGGATATCCGCAGGATCGCCGGCAGAACGGTCGCGGTCATCCTCACCGACACCTGCGGGCGGGCGTTCCGCCGGGGGCAGACTGGCCACGCCGTCGGCTGGAGCGGGGTAACGGCGATTCGCGATTTCCGGGGTGATACGGACCTCTTCGGCCGTCCTCTCACCATCACCGAGGAGGCGATCGTCGACGAGATCGCCGGGTTCGCGAACATCGTCATGGGGGAGAGCAGCAACGGCGTCCCGGCCGTCGTCGTCCGGGGCCTTCCCGCCTGGCAGGGGCACGACCGGCTCTACTTCCGCCCTGAAGAGGACGTCATGCGGCGGGCGCTGGCAACGTCGCGGCAGAACCTAAAATCAGCCCCATAGGAGATCGGTCGGGCAGTTCTCCCGGCATACCCCCTGCCACCGGCAGCAGGGGCAGCAGAGAACGGTCTCGGTCCTGACTTTCTCCTTATCTCCAAAGACGGCGACCCGCTCGTAGCCGGTCAGTTCCACCCCGCAGCACGGACATGCAGCCATCTTCTCTTCACTCCTGCTCAAGGCTCGATATAGCGGACGCAACTTCTGCCGACGCCTTCTGCAACCGGGCGAGGTCTTCCGCCGTCCCGCTCGCGTGTTCTTTCCTCTTTGTGTATGCGGCGGTTATGGCACCCTTCGTGGCATCGATCGCTTCCGCGAGATCCGCATCCAGTTCGCGGCCGAACTGTCGAAACGTCGCGTCGACGTTCTGGATCGTCGCCCACCGGAGATTTTCGGTGTTCCGGACCACGAGGTAGGAGATCTGCTTCTCCATCCGTGCCCGGATCCGCCTCTCCCGCATCGAGCGCGGCAGCGCCCGGTCGACGAGACCGTTCGTGACCGGGCTGAAGGTGCTCTCCCAGCCCTTCCGGGAGACCCAGTACGGCTCCTGCCGCATCGAGAGCATCCGGTCGTTCTCCTGGGCGTGATAGGGGATCTCGAAGAGGTCCGCGGCGGCGATCCGGATGGACCCGATGAGGTCGCCGGCCCGCTGCTGGTGAGTCTGCAGGAGCGCGGTCACCTCCCGCTCGATCGTCGCGGTCGTTTCGCCGAGTTCGTGCTCGTAGAGCGGCGGGATGGCGGCGGCCACGGCGTTCTGCGCCGCCGTCTCGTCCGGGCCCGCGGGGCAGGCGAGCGCGCCCTCCGCGACCCCCATGAGGCGCGCGAGCGACCGCTCCCGGAGCGCCCGCATCTCCTCTTCGAGCGAGATCGCTATTCTCTTATGGTCGCCTTCCAGGATATCGGCGGCATGCCGGCGCTGGAGCTCCGCCTCGCGGATCTTCACTTCGAACGTCCGCATCCGGCCTTCGAGGTCGTCAAGCGGCATCTCCAGCGCCCGCCGGGAGAGGTCGAGCCGGAGCGCGACGGCGCCCAGCACGGCCCGGGCCTTCTTCTGGACCGCATCGCGGAGCACGGCATTCTTCTCGCCGGCGAGGAACCCAACCAGGTGATCGGAGACCTTCGCCATCCCGCTCGACCGCCAGAGGGCGGCATCATCGGCCATTGCGGCGGCAAGCCCCCGTTTCGCCGAGACCGGGAAGATGGCGACCGGCCCCCGGATGCCCGCCCGCTCGCGGAGCACCGTCTCGAAGAACGCGAGGGCGGTCTCTCGCTCGTCGGCGGTGAGGTAATCGACCTTGTTGAGGACGAAGAAGACCTTCGTGACCGCGTCGCGGATGGTCCGGAGGAACTCCACCTCGACCTCGGTGATCGGCGGGTCGGCAGAGACCAGAAAGAGCGCCGCATCGCACTGGGCGAGGAAGTTTAAGGTCATCTCGGTGTTGTGCTGGTGGATGGACCCGATCCCGGGCGTGTCGATCTGGACGACACCCTCTGCGAGGAGCGGGGCGGGGTGGGTCACCTCCACCTGCAACACGCCCCGCTCATTCTTCGGATTGAACTCCTCCGAGACCGAGTGGAGGAGCGAGCGGTACAGGTCGTGGGGTGTGCCGCCCTCGACAACCTCGTCGTCGCGGTTGCCCTGGAACCGGATACGGATGCTCTGCCTGTCGCCGTAGGCGATCAGCGTGGGGATGGCGGTCAGCGGGATCACCGAGCTCGGGAGGAGTGACTCGCCAAGGAGCGCGTTGATCAGCGTGCTCTTGCCCCGCTTGAACTGGCCGAGCACGGCGAGGTGGAACCGGCCGGAATCAAGCCGGCCCGCCAGTTCCCGGAGCTGGTCGGCGTAGTGAACGTACTCGGAACCGAACGATTGGACACGATCGGCTTCGCAGGCGAGGATTTCGGGTAGTTGCGGGGCGTGGCTGGTCATGGGATCTCTCCTTGACAAATGGATATGGATCATGCGGGCACTGGCCGCACGATGGTAGGAGTTATCAGCCACAAAAGCGGTTAGAGGTGAACCCCATCACCTGAATCTGTATCATTGTATCTTGCTTCGCAGATAATTAATGCTTTGTTCTCCGATAGCTCCACTCCCCTGATGCGTTCTGCCCCCCCGGTACCGGGCAGGACTATATGTAGAGAGGGCAGAAATCCTTCTCGTAATATCGGATCCAGCCGTTTCAACACTCTTCAATAGGATCGACCTGAATAACGTGCGGTTTTTACGCCTCCAGTTCACCGATGTTCTCGGCATGCCCAGGACCGTCGCCATCCCCGCCGACCAGGCAGAGAAACCCCTGACCACCGGCATCGGGTTTGACGGGTCCTCGAAAGAGTCCGACATGCTCCCCAAACCGGACCTTCCGCCTACGCCCTTCTCGTGGCTGCCGCACGAGGATGCAGTCGCCCGGTTCGTTTGCAACGTGACCGGACCCGGTGGCCGGCCCTTCGCAGGCGACCCGTGCTGCGTGCTGCGGCGGGGCGATGGACGACGTGTCAAAGGACGGCTACGCCTTCAACACCGGGCCGGAACTGGGTGGTCGACGGAAAACCGACCATCCAGTTTCAGGGCGCCGGCGGGTATTTCGACCTTGCCCCCCCGGCTGTTCGAACCTCTTGCAGGGGATGAAGGCGACCACAACGGAGATATCGGGGTCTGCGACGACTTCGCTGTAGAGCCGGCCTGGTTCTTCCGGCGAATCGTCGAGGACCACTCTTCCTCCACCCTCGACAACGGTCGTCGGGAGCATCTCCTGATGCTCGTTGATTGTTCTCGTTTCCATACGCACCACCTCATCTGTCCGGCCGGTGCCCGAACAGCCCGGATACCGCAAACATTCGTTCGACGGTTTCAAGCGCCGCGTTGTAGGACCTCTTGGCGCTCGCAAGCGGGTCCTCAGGATCGATCGCCGCTATCGGCACCCGGCTCCCGGACGCC
>CAYYEN010000339.1:0-4226 GCA_964470795.1 uncultured Spirochaetaceae bacterium
GCCATCCAGCAAATAGCAGAGCAGCTTTTACAAAAACGCTGGCATCAGTATTTTACGACAATACGGTCTATTTTGGGGAATGCGGCGGAAGAGTATTTGCAGAAGATTGGCTATGCAGGGTAGGTTATTCTATGGGTATATATATCGGCAACGGAAATAATATTTCAAAAACAGTTATTGCAGAGAAGGCTATCGTCACTCAAAAACAAGAGAGTAAAACGCAGAATTCTTTTTTGCAATGGTTGAAGTCAATCCTTGCCACGATTATTGCTGGCGTCATTCTGAAGTTTTCCTGCTGGGATACGATAATTTCATTTTTTAAAGGATAAAAATTGCATGGATAAGAGTAAAATAATACAGCAGCTTGCTAATAGTGAGATCGACCTTAAAACAGCACTAAAACGTCTCAAGGTTCTTCTGTCTTATTTTGATAGAAAAGATTTAAATCATTGGGTTGATTGTGAATTAATGGGATATAGTAATGATGACACTCTTCCATGCTATCGTATTGTTTGTGGAACGCTTGAGGGTAAGATCAGTAGTCGTGGGCGTATTTTCTCTTATCAACCACTCTCAATTTCTTGTTTGCCGCAAGATATTTATGAAAATTTTATAAATAATATAAAAATTTATGATAGTGTTTCTCAAATAATAGAATATTCTAGAGAGAGTAATACATGTAAAATATTGCCACCTGAATGTTATTTTTATTTTGAAGACAGTGAAAACAGTTACAGTGTTATAAAAGCATATATAAAACTTTATGGACAATTTAATAAAATATTATCTGTAATAGAGAACAGAGTTCTCGATATATTACTACTTCTAGAAAAAGAATTTGGGAATCTTGACGGTCTTGATATTGATTTGAGTAGAAAGACAACTGAAGAAAAAGAAGCAGTAATTAAAAATATATATAATATTATACAAATAAATAATATAGATAAGTCTCTCTGTATAGGTGATAATAATTCTATTTCAGAGACATCTATTGCTGGTGCAGAGTCTAAAATTTTATAGTACGATAAGACGAAAAGGAACACCCAACATTATGAGCGACACACCTAAAATGCGTATGGAAACACAAGATATGTCCCTTAACAATATCGAAAAATTGGCGGCACTGTTTCCGTCTGTTATGACTGAAAGCCGTAATGAACAGGGTGAGCTCGTGCGGGCTATAGATTTTGAAAAGCTGCGTATGCTGCTTGGTGATGCTATTGTTGCTGGTGATGAACGCTATGATTTTACATGGGTGGGCAAAAATGCCGCCATTCAGGAATATCGCAAGCCTATTCGTAAGACGCTGCGCCCATACAAAGATGAAAGCAAAAATTGGGACAGCACAGAAAATCTCTATATTGAAGGCGACAATCTGGATGTTTTGAAGCTCTTGCAAGAAAGCTATCTGGGCAAGGTTAAAATGATATATATTGACCCGCCCTATAATACGGGGAACGATTCCTTTGTGTATCCTGATAAGTATACTATGGATAAAGACGAATATGAAGAAGGGATTGGTCTGCACAATGATGAGGGCGAAATAAATTTTAAGCAGAATAATGACGGCAACCCCCGTTTTCATTCCGACTGGTGCTCTATGATGTATAGTCGCCTTACTGCGGCATATAATTTATTGCGGGATGACGGGGTTATTTTTATTAGTATTGATGATAATGAAGTCTGTAATTTACGAAAAATTTGTGATGATGTTTTTGGGGAACATAATTTCATTGCTTCATTAATGTGGAATAAACAGCATTCACAACAACAGGGATTATTCAAAAAATATCATGAATATATTTTAGTAATAGCGAAAAATGTTTTTACTCAAAGTAATATTTCTGGAGGAGATGGGATTATTGAAGCTGGAGCCTTAAAAAAAATATCAAAGGCGAATCCTGAATCAGAATTTATTTTTCCTGCGGGAGTCCGTATTGACGCTGCTGACGGGACGACATTTTTGGGAACATTTGGAGGTTCTGAAAAGGTCACGGTTGTTTCAGGAACTTTTTCTGTAAAATCAGGAAAAACAGAGCATAAAATGACTTTATCCGCGGGGTGGACACAAAAAAATCAGATGGAAAAATATTTTAGGGGTGAAAATGTTATTGATACAAAAGGACAAAAAGTTTTAGAATTTTATTTTTCATCTACTGGTAAGCTAAAGTGTAGAAAAGCACGCTCTAAAATAACTCCTTCTACAATTTTACCTCTTTATGGTATGGTTAGCGAGCAAACAGAATATCTTGCTAAGCTGCTCAACGCGAATGTTTTTGATAACCCTAAACCCCTTTTAATGATACGAGATTTTTTAAATTGGTTTACTTCTTCTAACGACATTATCCTCGACTTCTTCTCAGGCTCAGCCACCACAGCCCACGCCGTCATGCAACTCAACGCTGAAGACGGGGGCAAGCGCAAATTTATTATGGTGCAACTGCCCGAAAAGTGCGGAGAGCAGACCGAAGCCTTCAAAGAGGGCTACAAAAACATTTGTGAAATAGGCAAAGAGCGCATACGCCGCGCAGGGGATAAAATAGTTGCAGAAAACCCACTGTTGACTGGCGATTTAGACACAGGCTTTCGTGTTTTTAAATTAGACGATTCCAATATGAAAGACGTGTATTTTGGGGCAGAGGAGCTGAGCCAGACCTCTTTGCAAGATTATACCGACAATATCAAGCCAGACCGTACAGATTTGGACTTATTTTTTTCTTGTCTGCTTGAATGGGGCATTCCTCTTTCTTGCCCGCAGCAAAGCGAGCAAATAGAAAACGTGACTGTGCATAGCTACACAATCAACACAGAAGATAATGATATTTTGTATATGGGCTGCTTTGCCACAAAAATAAGCGAAAATGTGGTGCGAGAAATAGCAAAACGCAAGCCTTTGCGTGTTGTTTTTCGAGACAGTTCTTTTGAGAGCAGTGCCGCACGTATCAATGTGGAAGAATTTTTTAAATTGCTTTCCCCCAATACCACAGTGCAAGTGCTGTAAATAAGGCAGACAAAGCATGAAAATTCAATTCAAGCATCAGCAATTTCAAGCCGATGCGGCACAAGCTGTGTGTGATGTTTTTGCAGGGCAAGGCTATGCGCAGGGCTCATATCTTATTGATACAGGCACAGGCGACAAAAAATTTAGCATAGATATGGTGGAATTTTCTACAGGCTGGAATAATCATCCCCTTATTCCAGAACTGACCGAAAAAGTTATTTTAGAAAATATCCAAGCAATACAGCGCAAACAGGGCATTTATCCCCCGTCTGAAAAGCTTGAAGGCAAGTATAACTTGACCGTAGAAATGGAAACAGGGGTAGGCAAAACCTATACCTATATCAAAACCATGTACGAGCTGAATAAGCGTTATGGCTGGAGCAAATTTATTGTGGTCGTGCCTTCTGTCGCCATTCGAGAAGGTATTTATAAAAGTTTTCAAATGACAGAAGACCATTTTCAGGAAGAATACGGGCAAAAAATACGGTATTTTATTTATGATTCTGGCGAGTTAGACAGGGTAGAACGCTTTGCGCAAGATAACCATATCAACGTCATGATTATCAATGCACAGGCTTTTAATGCCCGTGGCAAAGATGCACGACGCATTGATATGAAGCTCGATGCCTTTAAAAGCCGCCGCCCTATTGATATTTTGGCAAAAACAAATCCCATTTTAATTATTGACGAGCCGCAATCCGTAGAAGGTGCGGCAACCAAAGAAAAGTTAAAAAAGTTTAATCCGCTTTTTACCTTGCGCTATTCGGCAACGCATAAAAGTGATAGCCTGTATAATATGGTTTATCGCCTAGACGCCTTAGAAGCCTATAATAAAAAGCTGGTCAAAAAAATAGCTGTCAAAGCTATTGATGTGATTGGCACATCTGCAACCAATGCTTTTTTGTATCTTGAGGCTATCAATCTTTCTACAGAAAAAACGCCTACGGCAAGTCTTTCTTTTGAATATAAGGGCGCAAAGGCAACGCGTGTTGTGCGCCGTATAGTAGAAGAAGGTATAAATTTATATGAACAATCAAATTCCCTTGAAGAATATAAAAATGGTTATATTATTTCTCGTATAGACGGAAGAGATAATTCTATAATATTTTTAAATGGCATAAAATTAGTTGCAGGGCAAATGCAGGGAAATGTTGAAGAAATACAATTGCGCCGTATTCAAATTAGAGAAACTATTGAATCTCATTTAGAAATAGAACGTATGCTT
>CAYYEN010000340.1:0-4207 GCA_964470795.1 uncultured Spirochaetaceae bacterium
ATAACTAACTCCATATTGATAATATGCATTATCTTGGTCTGGAACTTTTGCTCTTTTATTTCCTGCACTATAATTATCTTGCATTTCCAAATACCATTCAATAGTATTAGCCGTTGCTCCTATATCTGGTAATGCTGTAATCTCTTTATCATCAAAAGTTAATAACGCTGTTTTTGGTGCTGTTGTATATTCGGGATTATTTTCTAAAAACTTCATAAACATACTTGGAACTATCGCACTGCTATTCATTGGAATTGTTTCTTTCCCTAAATAAATCATATTTAGGCTTTTATCAACTCTTTTTACATATTCATCTTTTGGTATGTGATACAATTTTCTATCACTATCAATACCTATGTAGTGTGATTGGAATACATAGTCTTTAACTTCTGTTGGATAATATTCTATGAAGTCATCATAATCAAACGCTGTATAACCAACTAATCGGCTATTGTCTGGACTAACACTTCCTAAATTAAGTAATGTGTCTTGGTCATAACCTATATGCTTACCGCCTTTTTCTGTTCCACCTAAACTATTAACTTTTGTTCTTACATAATTTCCTAAAAATTCGGCATTATTAACTCTGTCATCTGCGTTAATTCTTTTGATAACTTTCTCTTGGAAACCCCTTTGGTCATCTTTATAAATATAAGCGTATGATTGGCTCATCGGTTGATATGTAATTCTAAACTCTAACTGCATATCTCCTGCCAACTTTTTATCTACATACTTTGGTATTGTAATTAAAGTATCACGCCTTTGAACAACGGTTGCAATCGTTTCATAAATTGCTCTGTTAGATTTTTCTTCAATATACTTTTCAAACTGACTACCTACAAAAGACATACCGTATATTGTGTTATCTCCCCTTGTGTAATATAAGTGGTTGTTTTGATTATTAATTAACCTATTTTCATAATTAGCATATTTATCTAATGTATCATAGTATGATTTTTCAATAACATTAGAAGTTATATCTAAATACTCGTTAGCATTTAATACTACGTTTCCGTTCGTATCTTTAATCTCCACGCCTTTAACTTCAAACTTGGATATTATATCTTGGTTATGTTTGGTATGTGTTGCTGTGTTGTCTGTTGTGATTTGAGCCGTATTATTATTAACACTTCTAACACTTGATAATTCTATCAATGTATTATCTCTAATCACGTTATTATTCTGTAAACTTAAACCACTTACATAGTCATTGCTTACTTGCTTAATAACTATATCATCATCGCTATATTCTACATATTCGCCTTTTGACATATCTTCAAAAAATACGAAACTAACTATCTTTTTACTATCTACAATGTTTAAGTATAATCTTGCACCTACATAACTTGCAACACGTTCTAATGCGTTTCTTAATGTTACTTCGGTTATTGCATCATCATATGCTAATATCGTTGCTAATCGGCTTCTACTGCTTATATCTAACTCAAACTCTGGCTCACTTGAAACATTGACCATTCCTAATAATTTATCAACAACTTCATCCATGTAAATTGGTTCACTTTCAACTTCTTCTGTTTTATCTATTGTTAAGAAACCACTTGAAATATTTAACCAACTTCCCGAACTATCAACCATTTCAATACCAATCTTAACTTCTTCTCCTGCGTTTAAACTGACTTGTTCGTTAAGTGCTAATGTTCCTACTTCTTGCCAACCTAAACCACCAAATGAGCCAAAATTAACAGTTTTAACATCTCTGGTGTTTGTATAAATAACCATTCTTAACGCTGTAATATAATTGATTAACGATGAACCGTTTATTCTACCAAAACTAATTGAAAAGTTTATATTATATAATCCGCTAACTTTAACTATTCTTGTATCTATTATATTAGTGTCGTTACTTGCTTGTGATACTGCAAAAGCGATAACTTCCCTAATTCCTGTGGGTGTTGCGTATATTCTTGTATTTAATACGGAACTACCTTCCGTTATATAACTAACATTAATATCTGCTGGTTGTGTAGTTGTATTATCTGGTAGTGGTCTATCATCTAATATCTTTTTTAATTCTGTTAATTGTATAACGTGTGTATATGTATTATTCCCTGCATTTTTAACTTCGCTACTTTCAATATAACGTTGTTTCAAACCTTCTAATGTTTGTATCTCTACTAAACTATTAATAGGTAGCCTAAAACTCATATCAATACCATGTAATGCATCTTTATCAATGCTTGGAATAGTTAACTCGGCTGTATCTAATAACCCCACAATACCTTCATTTCGTTTATAAGGTCTATTCACATATTTAGTTATATCGTGGACTTGACCCAACGTTTTTAAAGTTATCATATTATCTACCTGCTTTTACATTTATTAATCTTGCACTCTCATAACTATTAATGAAGTTCTCAATGTTATTCATCGCTTCATTTGCTCTATTTGTTTGTTCTCTGTTTATTCCTTGTTGCACATACTTACCAACGGTCATTGCTGCCATACCTATTGCAAGTGGTGGAGCATATACTGCTGCTGCACCTATCGCTGCTATCTCTAACCCTAACCCTATTGCTTGATTAGTAATCGCTTGTGTTCTTCTAATATTCTCTGCTTGGACATAATCGCCCGCTACACTCGCTTTGTTCATTTGTCCCTGTATAATTGGTTGTGATAAAGTTTGAGCCGTAGAATGAACAACTGCTATCGTTGATATAACTTTTGTAAAACTTCTATTTATATCAGTAGAAACAACTTCATCACTGCTTTTTACCTGCTCGACTTCTAATCTATTCTTTTCACTTGTTGATATTGGTTTAGATAATGTTTCGGTATCATCACTTACTGCTATTGCTCTAATCTCAAATACTCGTTTCAAAAGAATGCACCTTCTCCCATTGTTACGTTTAATACAGCGTTTGTATTTTCACTACTTGTAAATACTAAGTTAGTAATTATACAATGTTCTTGAAAGTTTATTCCATTTATTGAAAACTCTAATGTAAACTTTTTATTAGTGTGTTTTTTAAACTCATTTATCATTTCGCTAATTAACGGCGACTTATCATTTTCTAAATAAAAACCATAAGTATTAGATGTATTTACTGCTCTTTGCTTAGTTTTACCACCTTGATTAGTTACTAACGGAACAATGCTTAATTGTGGATTAAAGTTAATTGCAACAACAGGTTGATTATTAATCTTAATCACTTGTCTTTCTAATGCTCTGGTAAATACTGCTGTAAACATTAAAGGTCTATTATCACTAAAACGCATAACCGTTCCACGCCTTAACACTAACTCTGCTGTCATAACTGCTACTTTGTAATCTATCTCAAAAACAAACGTTTTATTAAACGTGTTATTTATGATATTTAAAAATATCTCATCCACTTTTGGATTATTCCCTACTACAAAATTAAATGATTGCTCTTGTCCTGTGTTTATATCACTATGATTATCGCCAAACTCTACTGTTGAAATCAATGCTTTATCGAACACATCAACACCTTGAACTACTTGAACATCTACGCCATCAACTTTATAAGTAACATCATTCCCTGTTACATACTTAGGACTTTGCACTCCTAATCGTAGAGTGCCATAAAATACTTTAATACGACTATCTTTATTGTTTTGATTTTTAATATCATCAACAATTAAATCACTTAAATAATATGTATCGCTACCTACTTTAAATTGACTACTTGCTGATACTATTCTTTGGACTTCTTCTAAATCTGTTTGAACACCTTTAACAAGTATTTCAAACTCTCTATTTTTGGTCTGGTAAAAGTTTTCAATTCTCGGCATTTCTAACTCTGTGATCACTCCTGCAACATAATGCATACCATCTATATCTAATATATCATTATCATAGAACTGTTGCATATACGGTGATATTCTAAAAAGTATATTACCTTCTTTATTAAATTGTTCTATTAAGTTATCTCTAATCTCATTTAACATAAATAACACCCCCTAACCTTCTTGCTAATTCTTCTGTAATTATTATCGCTACGTTTCTAAACCAATATTGATTTGGGTTTTTTAAGGTCTTCCCCCAGCGTGAGTTATAAGTCCATTCCATTTCAGTGTATTCCATATAACTAACCGTTGTTTGTATTCCCCAGCCATCATCATAGAATACTATTTTGAAACTATCTCTTAATTCCCCTGTCTTTACGGGTGCTGTTCCTTTAACTTGATTTAAAGCCCAATCTACAACTTCATTAAAGACTTTTAA
>CAYYEN010000341.1:0-4193 GCA_964470795.1 uncultured Spirochaetaceae bacterium
CCATAGCTTTGAATTCGATAGAGATGACAACTGGTGCTTATTAGAGCAGTTTTGCCAAAAGATTAGCAGAAGAGACGATATCTACTATGCAACTAATGTTGAGCTTTATGATTACCTAAAAGCTGCTAAAATGCTTGAATTTACAGTAGATGGTTCTTATGTTTATAACCCAACAGCTCTTGATATCTACTTAGAGGTTGAGGGTGAAAAGGTATTAGTTGAAAAAGCTACAGGACTTTACTTATAAAACTAAAAATAGGAGTAGCGTATTAGGCTACCCCTATTTACTACCATTTCTTGTTGGGACAATGTAAAAGAGTGCGAGAAGCTCTTAGCTCCACATAGCACCCGCAAGAAAGACATGTGCCTGAGGAAAGCTTATCGCACGCTTTACATAACAAAAGCCGCTTTTGATAACAAATATCATCACATCGCTCTTCTGTTTTTATAAGGGCAATGTGGTGCTTAACCTCTTGATACGCTTTTATATTAGCTTCCTCTAAGAGACAACGTTTACAATTAACCAAGTTTAACCTCTATAGCACTTACGCTATTTTTTTCAAGTTTCACATGAATTACCTTATCCTTAATAGTTGTATTAAGGCTTAAAGGTTTGACTACTTGAGGAGAAGTAAAGCTGTTGTAATCAAGATAACTACCAGTTAAAGTACGAGCTCTTTTAACTCCTATGGGGTTTAAGCCCTCTAAAAGAATATCACACTCATTAGCCTCTAAGGCAAGATTACAAATTGTAATGAGCAAGGTATCCTCTTTTAAAGAAGAGGCAACAGTAAGATTAGGAACTTTATAGTCTTCATCTCCAACTAAAGAGGAAGAAGCATAACTTTCTACTTCCATTGCTTCTTGATGTCCTTTATACATTTCAAAAACATAATAAGTTGGAGTTAACACCATCTTATCACCTTCAGTTAGAATTACAGACTGTAGTACATTCACGATTTGAGCAATATTTGCCATTGAGATTACATCTGCTTTATTAACAAAGATATTAAGATTAATTCCAGCAACTAAGGCATCTCTTATAGTATTTTGTTGATAAAGGAATGCAGGATTAGTATCTTCAATCACATCATACCAAGTACCCCATTCATCGATTGCCAGCTTTACTCGCTTTTCTTTATCGTAGCGTGCAATAATAGAGGCATGGTTATTAATAAACTCCTCAATCTTCATTGTTTTATTAAGCGTTGACCAGTATTCTCTTATAGGATAATCGATAGAGCTTCCTTTATGAAACCAATCATCCAGTGGCCTTGTATAGTAATGCAGTGATAAAGCATCTACATATTTTAGCGCTCTTTGACTTAATACCTCAGTCCAATGGTAATCATCTTCACTTGCACCAGAGGCAATCTTTTCAATCTTAAAATCTGAATAATCTTTTAAATAAGTTGAATACTGACGAAGTAAATCTGCATAATACTCCACTCTCATATTGCCACCACAACCCCAAGCCTCATTTCCAATTCCCCAATATTTAACATTAAATGGAGAGACTGAACCATTTTTAGCTCTCAATTGTGACATTGGAGAGTTAGAGGGGCAATTGCAGTATTCTACCCAAGAACTGAATTCTTGCACACTTCCAGAGCCTACATTTCCTGATAGGTAGCAATCAGCTCCTATTAAAGAGCACAGTTCAACTGCTTCATGGGTGCCAAAGCTATTATCCTCACTAAAGCCTCCCCAGTTGGTGTTGATTATCTTCTTTCTGTTCTCGACTTTTCCAACTCCATCCATCCAGTGATAGGTATCAGCAAAGCAACCACCGGGGTAGCGAAGAACCGGCACGCTCATCTCTTTTAGCGCCTCAATTACATCACATCTAAGGCCGTGAAAATTAGGAATTTTGCTATCTTCTTTTACAGCAATTCCTTCATAGATACAACGACCTAAATGCTCAGAAAAGTGGCCAAAAATATTCTTATTTATTTTACCAATAGATCTTTTTCCATTGATGATAATCTTACTCATTCTATATCCTCCAAAATTTTTAATTCACCAGCAACTAAATCGACTGTCACTTTTCCCTGATGCGTTAAGATAACAGTACTTTGGGGCTCCTCACTATTATTAATAACTGCAAGTTTTTTACTTTCACTAAAATAAGCACACTCGGTATATTTATTATCACATATATAAGCAGTCGCTTCAGTTTTCCCCATTGCGTAAAGCAATATATTTAAAAGTAATCGTGTATTTTCAACTGTGTAATTAAAGTGTGTTAAATAAATACCTTTACCTTTATCATATTCATTTACCACTATTTTAATTTCCTCTTTTTCATTTACAACTACTGCATTCTTATCAGTTAGAAAGATTTCCTCTTTTCCTTTTATAAAAGCGCCTTGTGGAATTGTAAACAATGCCTTATGTAGAGGGGTGAGTTTTCCATGGCATACTTTTGCTCCAGTATCTTCATCCACTCCTAATACATCAAAGAGTGCAAAATTAAAGCCTTTTTCTGTTCCCATACTAGGTTCATTCACACCTATAAACACTCCGCCATTAGCAACATAACGGCGAAGGTTTTCAACTAAAGCGATATCATCCCAAGCCTTCGAGCCGGACCAAGCAGATAAAGATGCCCCTGCGTTGATAATAACACTATATTGTGATAAATCTTTCTTCGCCTCCTCAAAGTTTATAAACTCCACTTGGGCAGGAAAGCCTGAAAGCGCTTCATTAATATGTATTAAATCATGCATAAAAGTTTCATGAAAGTGACCAGAAAGGGTCCAAGACCGTAAAGAACCATAAGTATGCAGTACCGCTATTTTATTCAAGATTGGAACACTCTTTTCGGCAGAAGTCAGCTCCTTTATTTGATTAAATTCCTTGGTAATCTTTTCAATTTCATCAACAAAAAGCGGATACTTTTCTACAAGATGTAAATAGCCACCAAGTCCAATTCTTTCTATTTTTGAGTGCAATAACGCACGCCTTACAGAAATCCAATAACGCCTTGCATCCTTTTCAGGACTTCCGCCTTCTTTAAAAGTGGGAGCTCCTCCAAGTCCTACTGGAAAGAGGTAAGGATGTAATCTTAGTTCATGACAAGGAACTTCGACTCCAGAGCAAAGGCGCACTTCAAAGCCAGAAAATACACACTTAATTAACCCATCAAAGTTCATAGTTTTAAAAAGAGGAGAATAAGGCTCTAAGCCTATCCAACTATCATCATAAAATACATAAGCTTTCTTATTATAAGAGTGTACTATATCTACCATTTCTCTACCCAATTTAGCAACAAAGCTATTGGTCAATTTCATGTAATCACTTTTAGCTTTTGTAGGTGGCATATGAGTTACTTGCAGCTTTCCTTTGTTGATAAAATCTTCCGCCGTTAAGCTGTAGCCATAAGTTGTTTCAAACTCTTCTAAGGCTTTTTCACTTACTGAAAAATCATAACTTGCCCAGTCAGAAAACAAGTTTCTATTTCTTTCATTGCTTCCCCAAATCCAAACAAAGTTATAAAAAAGCGAGGTGAAGCGAACAACAGAGGTATTATCATGAGCCTTAATCCATTTATCTAAGTAACTTAATAAGTATTCGCGAGCAATAGGAAGCCTTGGATCTATTGGAATTAAATGTTCTTTTGTCCAACTGTTCGTAACATGGTTGTACATAGAAATCTCTTCCCAGATTCTATAAGATAGAAAGGAAACTGAGTAAAGGTGGAAAGGAACTGTTTTAACTGTAACTTTACCCTTTTGGTAGTTATACTCACTTTGAGCTAACTGTCTATCTTCACTTCTGTCCCAAACTTCTAGATATGATAAAGCTTTTTGAGTTTCATTAATCTCAAACTGTTCTTTATAAAAGGAATCAAGCAAATCAATCTCGAGCCTCTCCCCTTTAGCCGTTATAAAAGGCGTTGTAAGAAAGGTTTGCGCACGGGTCTCAGGATGCAAAGCAGCAAACTCATTGTGTTCACGAATGATACAGATGGTTGAATATATTTTATAACCTGAGGAAAGAATATCCTCAGATAAAGTAGTTCCTTCACTATCTCTAATTACATCAGCACCCCAACGTTTTGCTAACTGTAATGTTAATTTCTCATAGCCAGCTTCTCCTGGCATAGTAAAATTCCCTTTATTCATTTTAACTCCTATAGTTTAACCTTTAATAGAATCTGAGCGGCTTGGCTTTTGGTTATAAAACTGTTC
>CAYYEN010000342.1:0-4173 GCA_964470795.1 uncultured Spirochaetaceae bacterium
TATCAAGCAAAGGTTAATATACCTTGTGTATCGAGTCAGCATTTCGCGCTTGGTAAGCAATTAGTTGATATAGCTATCAAAGAGGGTAAAAAAGATATTATTTACTTGTATAATAACAAGGATCAAAATAGTGCACTCTTTGAACGCATGAAAGGTTATGAAGAGGGTATGACGGAAAAAAGATTAAAACCTACTGTCTATTCTTTTTCACAAGAGAAGGGTGAAAGCATTCAAGATGCGATGAAGCGAACCTTATCCACCTTAAAGCGACAACCAGAAGTTGTGTTTATGCATAGTGGTTATTATGTACCTTATTTAATTATGGCTTCTATGAGTCTTAACTATGATTTAAATGCTTTAGATTTCTTAACTGTTGATAGCTTCGATTTCAATGCAAGGCTAAAAGAGGTTCCCAATCTTTTAAGACAGATGGAAACTCGTTGTACCCTTGCAGTACAAGATGTAGAGGCTATAGCTATAAATGCGGTAGATTTGTTGTTAAAGAGGATTAGTAACGTGGACGTTACTCTATCTAATGATTTTCCTGCTAAGATTCTTCGATTGTAATCGAAATCTGATAAATGAGATTTGGAGTACCTGCCAATCAAACAGGTTATAGGAGTAAATGTATGAAAAAAGTAATTTGCATGTCTTTAGTTGTTCTACTTCTTTGTGGAACGGCCTTTGCAACTGGTTCCTCGGAAAAAGCCGCTCCAGCCGCTTCAACAGCTGCTAGTGATGGTTTACCTGCACACAAAACAGAGTTAATAATTGGTTCTGCTGCTGATATCAACAATCTTGATTTACAAGCACAACAAGACCAAATTAACAACATTGTTTTGAAATCTACTCACCAAACATTGGTTTTCTTTACAAATAAAGGAACTTTTGAACCAGGTTTGGCAACAAGTTGGGAATTCACAGATGATACACACATTCGTTTCAAACTAGACCCAAGAGCTAAATTCAGTGATGGTTCACCTCTTACAACAGAGGATGTTAAGTTCACCATGGACAGAGCTCTTACTAGCTATGTAGCTAACAACCTCAAAGGTCTTGTAAAAACGACAATCATCGATCCTACAACTTTCGAAATGGAAATTGAAACTTACAACAACGAATTCGTTCAAACCCTCGCAAGTGTTCCACTAGCTATTCTTTCTAAGAAAGCTTATGAGAGTGGCATGAAGAACCCGTACTATATTGGTAGTGGTCCTTATATGTTTGATGAATGGATCGAAGGTGAATATGTTCGTTTAAAGAAGAATCCTAATTACTGGAGAGAAGATGTTGGTGTATCAGATTACATCACCTTTAAACCTATCTTAGAAGATTCTTCACGTGTTATTGCTTTACAAGCTGGTGAAATTGACGTTTGTATCAACCCACCTATCAATGAATTACAGTTCTTAGAGAAAGACAAGAACGTAACAGTATTTGAGAAACCGGGTAGTCGTCTCTTCTACTTTGCTTTCAATACCACAAAAGCACCTTGGGATAATGAAACTCTCAGACAAGCAGTTGCTTGTGCCATCGACAGAAAGTCTGTTCTTGATGTAGCTGTTTATGGTAAAGGTACACCTCAGACAACTATTTTAAACCGTGGTCTTTGGGGTTTCTTTGATGACATGGAAGGTTTTGATTACGATGTTGCAAGAGCTAAGAAGTTAATCTCAGATGCAGGTTATGCAAATGGTGGTATAAAAACTACTTTATTAATTGCTAACAGCAGCCCATATATTAACATTGCGCAAGTTATTCAAGCTAACCTTAAAGTAATTGGTATTGATGTCGCTATTCAAACTGTAGATGATGCAACGCTTAAAGCAACTTGTAAGAGTGGTACTCAAGATCTCTATCTTTGGAGATGGAATGAAGATAGTAAAGTAGACTTTGTTTACAGAGACCTCTTCTATACAGGTAGTGGTTCTAACTATCATCACTATAGCGATAAACATGCAGATGAACTTGTTGACTTAGTTGCAACAGAAAAAGATGCAGATAAACGTATGGCTGATGGTATCGAATTACAAAAATACTTAGTCAATGCTTGTCCTCAAGTACCTTTGTATATTGCTAACCTCGTTATTGCTTATAATAAAAATTTGATGGGTGAATACCTCTTTGGTGGTGGTAACCACGATTGGTCTCATGCATATATTGCAAAATAAGTAGTGTTTTATATCCGTCTTAGGTTATACTTAGGGCGGATATTATTCTTTCTATGTGGAGTTTCTAATGATTAGATATATTCTAAAACGGCTTTTGTTGATGATTCCAGTAATCCTTGCCACCTCACTCTTGATATTTTTTGCAATGAGTCTTACCGGTGGAGATCCTGCAATCTACTTAGCACCTGAGAATGCGACAGATGCTCAAATTCAACAGATACGCGTGGATCTGGGTCTGACAGATAGTTTTCCTATTCGCTATTTAAAGTATATGGCGGGGCTGGTACGTGGTGATTTAGGTCAAAGTTATGTTACAAAACGTGATGTATTTAAAACCTTTATGGACCGTCTTCCTAACACTTTACAGCTGGCAGGCGCTTCTGTACTTATCGCAACGCTTATAGCTATACCGCTTGGAATTTATACCGCTATTCACCAAAATACTTGGAAAGATACAGCAGGTATGGTCTTTGCTTTGTTTGGTGTTTCTATGCCTAACTTTTGGCTAGGTTTAATGTTGATTATCCTCTTCTCTTTGAAGTTGGGATGGCTACCTAGTGGTGGTAAAACAGGCTTTACAAGTTTGATACTTCCGTCTGTTACTGTAGGACTTGGACTTGCAGCACTTATTACCAGAACCACTCGTTCTTCCATGCTTGATGTTATTCGTCAAGATTACATTCGCACCGCTCGTGCAAAAGGATGTTCTGAAAAGCGTGTTATTCGTCGCCATGCCCTCGGCAATGCGTTGATTCCTATAATTACAGTTATCGGTATGCAGTTATCTAACGTACTTACCGGTAGTGTTTTGGCTGAGACAGTATTCTCTTGGCCTGGTATTGGTCGTTTAATCTTTGATTCAATTTCGAAGCGTGATACTCCAATGGTTACTGGATCCATTATTCTTTGTTCTGTATTAATGGTTGTAGTTAACTTATTGGTCGATATCATATATGCGTTCTTTGATCCTCGTATTAAAGCGCAATATATGAAGAAGGGTTAGGGATTATGAAAGTACAATCAAATGAAATACAAAAAAGCCGTTCCCAGTTGCAAGAAACTTGGAGACGCTTGATAAAGAATAAAGGTGCAGTAATTGGAATGATTTTCCTCTTACTCTTAGTTGTGGCTGCATTGCTTGCAGGTATTATTTTTAATTATGATGAGCAAGTAATTGGTCAAGATATTCAAAACCGTTTGCAATGGCCTAGTTGGGAGCATCCTTTTGGTACAGATGAGCTGGGACGTGATATCTTTATCCGTATTCTATACGGAGCTAGATATTCGCTTCTTATCGGTTGTGGAAGTGTATTAATAGGACTTGTTATTGGTGTTATCATGGGTTCTATTGCAGGATTCTATGGTGGCTTAGTAGACCAAGTTATCATGCGTGTTAACGATATGCTTTACGCAATTCCTAATATTATGATTGCGGTTGTAGTTGTTTCGCTGTTTGGAACTTCTACGTTTAACTTATTGCTCGCTTTGTGTGTGACTTGTGCAACTTCTTTTGTAAGAATTGCTAGAGCTTCCGTTATGACGATAAGAGGGCAAGAGTATATTGAAAGTGCGTATGCTATGGGTCTTCCAACTTGGAAAGTTATTTTAAAACATATCATTCCAAACTGTTTATCCCCAATTATTGTACAAGTAACCTTGTTAATTGGTTCCATGATTATTGCAGCATCTTCTCTTTCCTTCTTAGGAATCGGTGTTCCATCTCCAGCTCCAGAATGGGGTGCAATGTTATCCTCTGGTCGTAGCCAAATTCGTAATGCACCTTACATTTGTGTTATTCCAGGGCTTGCTATCATGTTCACCGTATTAGCCCTTAACCTTTTAGGTGATGGACTTCGAGATGCACTTGATCCAAAATTAAAGAAGTAGGCTAATTATGAAAGAAGAAAATAAAGATTTATTGATACAAGTTAAAGATCTTAAAGTTGAGTATGATACAGATGCAGGTGTTGTATATGCTGTAAATGGATTGAACTTTGAGATA
>CAYYEN010000343.1:0-4171 GCA_964470795.1 uncultured Spirochaetaceae bacterium
ACAATGTTATATCGCTAACAGAAGGTAAACTGGTTGTTGCTGACGGACTTGAAGGCTACCTTATAGCCGAATCGGGAGACGTTTTGCTGATTTGTAAAAAAGATTCCGAAGCAAAAATACGCGACTATTTGAAAGACGTAGAAACCAAATTTGGTGATAAATACATTTAATTGTTAGTAAAAAACATTTTTTGTTAAACGTAAATTTGCCTGCAAAATAACACAATAACTAAATATTTATTGAACAAATTTAATTAACACCCTTACAACTATGTTCAAATTAAAAGTTTTCCACATGCCGAAACCGCGGCGTTTCTACCACAAGCCCATCTACTGGGACCCTGCTAAGGAAAAACACGACAAACGCCAAGAACGCATAAACAGCAAACTTGAAAATAAAAATGCCGATGGTGAATACAAAATAGGCATCAAACGCGGCTCTTTTCGTCAATACCGATGGGAAAGTGTGCCCGAAACGCAGGATATGCGCAAACAGAGACGACAATCGAATATTCGCCTGATTATCATTATCATGGTGCTGCTTGTCTTTGCCGCTTTTTTGTATCTTTCGAGTGGCGATTTTTTAGCTTTATTAAAATAACATGAGCGACATCATACATTTACTACCCGATTCCGTAGCCAACCAAATAGCCGCCGGAGAAGTTATTCAGCGACCGGCTTCCGTTGTCAAAGAACTAATGGAAAACGCTATCGATGCCGGAGCGACAAAAATACAGGTGGTGGTAAAAGATGCGGGGCGTACTTCTATTTTAGTTACCGACGACGGCAAAGGTATGTCCGAAACGGACGGACGTATGGCGTTTGAACGCCACGCCACTTCAAAAATTACCCAAGTTCAAGACCTTTTTTCGTTGCGCACAATGGGTTTCCGTGGCGAAGCGTTGGCTTCAATAGCTGCCATAGCCGGCGTTGAAGTGCGCACACGTCTTGCCAACTGCGATTGCGGTACTTTTATTGAAGTCGCCGCCTCCAAAGTATTAAAACAAGAGCCGTGTTCCTGTCCCGAAGGAACTTCATTTTTAGTAAAAAATCTGTTTTTCAATGTTCCTGCACGTCGCAAATTTCTCAAATCGAACGAAACGGAAATGCGCCAAATTATACAAGAATTTCAACGCATCGTACTTGTCTATCCCGAAATTCATTTTGAACTTTTGAACGGCGACGATTTGGTATATGAACTACCAAAAACCAACTTGCGACAACGCATTACCGCCGTTTTCGGCAAAAAAAAGCGCAACTTCAACCAACAATTGGTACAGATAGAAGCCAAAACAGCCATCGGCAATATTTCAGGATTTATAGGCACCCCCGAATTTGCCACGAAAAATGCCAGCCAATACTTTTTTGTAAACGGACGCTATATGCGCCATCCCTATTTCCACAGAGCGGTAGTGCTGGCTTATGAACAGATGTTGCGCCCCGACACCAATCCGACCTATTTCATTTTTTTTGAAATGAACCCTTCGGAAATAGACGTGAACATTCATCCGACAAAAACGGAAATAAAATTTGAAAATGAGCGCGAACTTTTTACCATACTGATGGTGTGTATCAAAGAGGCTTTGGGCAAATTCAACGTTGTTCCGTCCATCGATTTTGACACGGAAGGACTTATTGATATTCCCGTAGCATCGTCCAATCGCCCGATTACGCCGCCCCAAGTAACTATTGACCACACGTTCAATCCTTTTAAGACAACAGCAACCGGACAAAAACAATCGGTGTCGCAAAATTGGGAAGATTTATACCAAGGACATCAAAACGAAAGACGTAAAACCGCCAACATTGAAGCTGCACTTAAATCGCAACCACTTTTTTACGACGATAAATCGGACTGTTCGAACTTTTTTCAATACAAAGAAAAATACATCATTACGTCCGTAAAGTCGGGATTAATGATTGTTGACCAACAACGCGCCATGCAACGCATTCTGTTTGAAGAACTATTGGCACAAATGGAAAATCAGCAATCCGTTTCGCAAAAACTGCTTTTCCCCGAAGTGCTTGAATTGAATGCCGAAGATGCCATTGTGTTTGAACAAATAAAAAATAAACTGACACTTTTTGGCTTCGATTTGGAGCCTTTCGGCAAACAAACCTACTCTGTAAACAGCGTACCGGCTCTGCTGGCAAACGAATCGAACATCATAGAAACATTGATAAATCTGATAGCCGACGCCAAAGAAAACAACCATCTTACCAGTGAATGGAATGAACTTTTAGCGTTGCGTTTGGCAAAATCGTCTGCAAAATCGTCAACCGGACAGTTGCGCCAAGAAGAGATGAGCCATTTGATAGACAAACTATTCGTTTGCAAAAACTCCAACCTTACGCCCGATGGCAAAAAAATTGTTGTTATCGTATCAGCTGAAGAGATAGAAAAACGTTTCTGACCGTTTTATTTTTTTACACAAAACTGCCAATAAAGTTTCATTTTTTTTGCCACTATAAATTTTTTTTGGCGAATATGTTTTTTTATTAAAAAAATAAACGTATCTTCGCAGGGTTAAACATCACATTACCTGCAAAGATGCAAAACATCATTCAAAACTACCTGTCGAACATCAATTGGAGCATAGAGCCCAAACAGCTCTACGAGCCTATCGGCTATACATTGGAAGCCGGCGGTAAACGCATTCGTCCGCAATTGGTTTTAATGGGTTGCGCCTTGTTCGACACCGACATCGAAAAAGCCGTTTCAGCCGCAGCCGCCATTGAAATTTTCCACAATTTTACATTGCTGCACGACGACGTAATGGACAATGCCGAAATGCGTCGTAACCGACCGACTGTACACAAAAAATGGGATGAAAATACTGCCATACTTTCAGGCGATGCCATGCTGATAAAAGCTTATCAATTTCTCGAAAAAATAGAGCCAGATAAACTGTTGAAAATTTTGCCGCTTTTTTCGGAAACAGCCCTGCAAGTTTGTGAAGGACAGCAATATGACATGAATTTTGAGCAGTGCGAAAAGTTAAGCGAAGAGGAATATTTTAAGATGATTCGCTTAAAAACTGCCGTCTTGTTGGCTGCAAGTTTAAAAATCGGTGCCATTATAGGCAACGCTTCCGACGAAGCCGCACATTGGCTCTACGAATTCGGCATTGCCATTGGTACCGCATTTCAGTTGCGCGACGACTATTTAGACGTTTACGGCGATCCAAAAGTATTCGGTAAAAAAATTGGCGGCGATATTCTCTGTAAAAAGAAAACGTTTCTGTTAGTCAACGCTCTCAAAACTGACAATCTGTGGCTAAAAGCCGAACTGAAAGAGATTTTGAACAGTACAGCTTTGGAAGACAGCGAAAAAATAAAGCGCGTTACAGAGATTTATAATGCATTGGAAATACCCAAATTATGCGAAGCAGCCATAAACGATTCTATGGAAACGGCTTTGAACTGCCTGCAAAAAGTGAACTCGCCTTATTCCAAACAGCCGCTGACCGACTTAGCAGAAATGCTTACAGGAAGAAAAGAATAACTTATCAATCAACATATTAACCTTAAATAACAGACCGATGCCTTACCGCAGATTACCAAAAACAGACCAAGCCAGAATAACTTCGTTGAAAAAAATTATAGAAGTAAGCCGCCGCGGTTTCGACGAATCGCCCATCTCATTCAAAACCCTTCACGAGGCGGAAACTCAGTTGGCACTTTTTCAACACCTTGTAGTGCAATACCAGCAAACATTTAATAATCAGGTTGCAGCAAACAGAAAACATTCGCAAATAGTGAAAAACGTACGGATGTACATTTCGCATTTCATACAAGTACTCAATTTGTGCGTACTCCGTAACGAAATAAAAAAAGAAAATAAACTTCTTTATCACCTTGACCCCGACGACTACACCGTTCCTGACTTAACCAGCGAAAAAGCACTGAAAAAATGGGGAAAATATATTATTGACGGCGAAAACGAACGTACAGGAAAAGGCGGTATGCCGATATACAACCCCACCATTGCCAAAGTAAAGGTGCACTACGACATTTTCAAAGAGTACAACAACAACAAAAACGTTTACCAATCGAGTACGGCACGCAACCAGACCAATGTGATTGCTATGCGCGAGGAAATTGACGCTTTGATAAAGGAAATTTGGGATACTGTGGAGCAAAAATACAGCCACCTACCGCCTTACAGCCGA
>CAYYEN010000344.1:0-4154 GCA_964470795.1 uncultured Spirochaetaceae bacterium
TGTTAAAGTCGCCAATTTCAGAAATAAAACTGACAGCGGTAAGCGTGCTGATACCCCTCTGTGTCAATATAGTTGTCGTCCACTAAGGAGGCAATTATATGAAGTATTCCGATCCTCAATTACTTGCTATGATTATTGCAGCATCAATTTCTAAGAAATAATTGATTTGTTTTTAAAACTTTTATACTAAACAAGCTGTTTAAGAATTGCGAGAAATATTATTCTCTGTTAATTTATATTTCAGAGTTCATGAAAAAAAAATAACGGATATTCTTTATATTAAGAATACTAATTACTAATAGCTTTTAGAAGAAAGCATTTTAGTTCTTCTGGATTTTTATCCAAATCAATTGGTATGTGTTGTAAAGATAGATTTTGGTCTACTGTATAATTTAAGCAATCAGAAACCGAGGAAAAGTTATCAGTTTTAGGATATAAAAGCGCCATTTTTCCTGAGCCTTGTAAATAATAGCGGCCGTAAGCATATAGTTGAAGCAGATCCCCTGAATCTGCTACTTCATCTTGCTCTTGTATTTTCCATTTAGCATCTAAAACACAATAATCCTTTCCCTTTTTACGAATAACAAAGTCAGGACGCAGTGTATTTATTCGGCTCGTGTTTTTAGTTAGTAAAGACCATTTTGTTGATTGACTTATTAACTCAAATCCCTCAGGAAGATTCTTTCTAATACAAGCACCAACATATGATTCAAATAATCGGTCCATCTGATATAAAAGTGCAGGTAATACATTTTTTCCACTAATAGGTATTCCTGTTCCACTGATAATCAATCTGCACCATGGTTCAATATCGGTATAATGACTAACAAGACGATCATGACTCCAGGAACGGAAATCTGCATCAACATCAATAGATGACGGAATATTTTCAAAACAAGAATATATCTGGCTAAAAATCGAATGGTCATATGCTCGTGCTAATGGAAAAACGATATCGAGACAGCGGCGTATTATTCGGTTTTCCGGCCGGTTTTCACTATACTCAGAAGCCTTAGTCCAGAAATAAGTAGGCAAAGGAATAGGCTTTCTAATTTGTTTTTGAACAAGTAATTTCCCGCGCATAACAGGTCTTTCTTCATCTTGTATATTATATGAAGATGACAATCCTTTAAGAATAAGTTTAGTCAGAACTGATAAAAAAATTCTTATAATCGAATGATGAATCGGCAGTTTCATTTTATCTTGAGTTAAGTCATTGAAGCTTTTCATTGGAATTAAATTAGCCAAAGAGAGCATATTGCATAAGACATATCGAGCCTGCTCATCAGAATCAGATTCACGAAAACATTTTGGAAGGATCTCAAGAATACAACCGGACGGAAGAGGCATAATTCCAACATAGCGGCCTAATTGTAATATTTCTCCCTCCCTGCAGAATGAAATTGTAATAACTTGCTTATTAGAATCATCAAGGGCTAGACTCCGTAAGTATAAATAATCGATTTTTGAAATACGAGTAACAGAAAAATGATAATACAATGAGGTATAAGTGATCTTTCCGTTCTCGTAAGCTATTACCGTTTGATTACTTATCATAAATTCCAATATAAGCAGCTGGTTTAGTAAATGCTTCAATATTGCGTTTGTACTTCACTGGTCTATAGCTATCGGTCTCTTCCGCTTGGTGTCGAAGAATAAAACGATTCTCAGGCAACTTGTGCTGATCTGCAAGTACTTCCTCCATCTTTGACCAGTCATCAAAAAAGTATTCTTCAAGTAAGGGGAATATTGAATGCTCAAATACTTGTGCTAGCGATTGTACAGAGTTATCAAGTTTATTCATGAAGTATGCATGACCTATTGTGTGATCACGATCAAGAAGACGTTCAATTCTTTCATTCATTACAGAAAGCATTTTCTCGAGATTTACTCCTTCGATAGCCATACCTCTCAAGAGTTCCGGCTGCGGCATGCATTCAAAAAAATCAAAACGGCGCCGTAATGCAGTATCAATTCTGACCAAGGATCTATCAGCTGTATTCATCGTGGCATAAATATCAACATTGCAAGGTATTCCAAATTCATCGCCTGAAACTGGTAAACGAATTGTCGTACCTGGAACAGACATGTCAAGTTCTCCTTCTTCAGTAAATCGACAGCGTTTATCTGACTCAATCAATGTAATAATCTCGCCAAATATAGCACTTACATTTCCTCTGTTTATTTCATCAATGAATATTGCATAATTCATATCGGGATTGTCTTTTGCACGCATACAAAGATTCTTGAATACTCCTGAACGTACTTCATATGAGACGAGTTTGTTTACAACAACGGGACGCAGTCCCTCAATAAAATCTTCATACGAATAACTTTGATGAAAAGTTACAACTTCAAGGCAGCGCCTTCCTTCGGTCCGATCATTTTGTAAATATAGAGGCATTCGTTCAATACCTGATTCTTCAAGAAGCTTATATGTCTTCCCTGTTCCCGGCGGTCCATAATAAATACGATTTATCGGTGTATATTCATATCCTGCATCCGATGTAGAAGGTGTAATTGTTGAGAGAGTTTGTTGTGCAGTGTCACCCCACCATAAACTCGTGAGTTCGTCGAGAGGTTCAGGTATGTCATTGAATATCCAATCTATTACATAGGGGTATTTCTCTGCGTTCAATTTATTGATGGTCGGCTGCCAGACATAACCGTAAATATTAAATGGAGTAAAATCCTCTTCCCACTCAACTACTAGTCTTCTTCCATCTCCGGTATTTTCAATAACTGTACCGCGAGCTTTAATTCGCATGATTCCAATATCTTTTCCTCGATTATCAAAAGGAAGTTCTTTTTTTTGTCTGTAAGCGGCTTTAATTGCAATCCGGTCACCAACAGATACCCCTTTTACAACATCAAGATACTTATCGGTATACCCGTTCATCCAAATACCGGATTCAACAAATTCATTAACTTTATCACCCGAATCCCAACTGGCTCCTACAACGTAAAAATTAAGACCGCTGGCGATATCCTCTATAACTTGCGATGAAGATTTCAGAATACTAGCCTTATCATTCTTCTCAACAATTTCGTCTTTAGGTTTCCATTGAACGATAATATCCGGATCCCAAAATTCGAAATCAGGTCTTCCGACGCGTGGGGTAATCTCTTTTCTAAGGTTTCGTAAGACGCGATCTATTTCTAGTCGTATATTTGTTTTAGTCTCGTCATATGTATAGTCGAATCCATTGAGTATTTCCTTTTTCATCGCGCGGGATGATATACGCTCAAAATCATTCGGGAAGAGCAAATGCAAAATCATGTGCCGAAATTGCCGCCCTTCCATTACTTCAAGATTATCTATCCAGGTCGCAAATAAATCACCAGTCTCAAAAAGTTTGGTACGCAATTGTAAGTCAAGTTTTGCAAGTTCATCGCTTAACACTATTGCGCAAAGAAACTCACGCCAGAAATGATTATTGAAACCCGGTCCGCCGGAACCTATCCCACCAAGAACGTTTCCGGCTAGTAACGCGTTGGATTTATCTAGTAATTCCCCTGACCAATTCCAAACCTTTGATATGTTCTCGACCTTTTTCTTGCAGCCAATATTTGAAGGAAATAGATATAGAATCCAGATTATATCAGCTGCAAGTTGTTTTGTTTCCTTTGAAGCAAGTGTTAGTTGTTCCTGGAGTTTTTCAAGAAAATTCCGTCCATGATCTTCCAACAGATTTCCTTCAAATTTATTACGTAAATCAAGGATTGTTTCTTTATTCCAACAATTCTTATTACTGAGGATTGAACCTGACAATGAAAGAATTCTCTGCTTCCATAATTGTGCTGCTTCATAGACAGCTTCGCGATCTTTGGTTTTCATAGATTATCTCTCCTTAAAATATTTTTTAGATCCTTCCTTTAATTTTTATGCTAGTACTCTGTGATAAATTCGTTGTATCCTCCATCATCTCGAAGTTCTGAAGCCCGGCGGGTCTGCTGTTTCGTGCTTCATTTAACTTATTTACACGAAAAGTAAACCCGCTTTAAACATTTAAACAATCCATGGTAGAGGAATTGGGGGAAAGGAATGACGGTTCATACAGTCCATTAACTGCTGTCTGAGTATTGTCCACATAAGTCTTACAATTTGTTTTTCTAAAAAGATCTTCCGTGTCTGTTCATCTTTCCAGCATTTA
>CAYYEN010000345.1:0-4140 GCA_964470795.1 uncultured Spirochaetaceae bacterium
GTACTGTCTTGAAAGTTCAGGATTCTCTTCTGCATCAACTACTTTGTAATTAATGCCAGCATCCTCCATTACTTTCTTTGCAATCTTGCAATTAGGACAAGTCTTAGTAGTAAACATCATTAATACAGTATTGCTATCCATTAAAGGTTCAGCTTGAGAGCAACAGCAATCAGCGCCATTCTTTTCATGAGTTAAGTGAGAATGAGCGATATCATAGGTCTTTCTCTCTTTAAACTCTTCACTCTTACCAACGTTCCAGTTTTGAACTGGACGATAGTAGCCTGTGATACGAGAATAAACTTCTGTAGGTTTACCACAAACTGGACAAGTATAAACTTCTCCGGCTAGATAGCCATGGTCAGTACATACTGAGTAAGTTGGACTCATTGTGTAGTAAGGGAGTTCATAGTTTTCAGCTATACGTCTAACTAGATTAGCTGCAGCGCGCCAGTCAGGCATCTTTTCACCTAAGAAACAGTGGAAAACTGTTCCTGAAGTATAAAGGGTTTGTAGCTTATCTTGAATATCAAGCGCTGTAAATACATCTTCAGTATAACCAACTGGTAAGTGAGAAGAGTTGGTATAATATGGAGTTGCATTCTGGCTTGCTGTAACAATATTAGGAAATTGTGCTACATCATGCTTTGCCAAACGATAAGCGGTAGACTCTGCTGGAGTTGCTTCAAGGTTATATAAGTCTCCATAGCTTTCTTGGTAGTCAGAAAGACGCTCTCTCATGTGGTTAAGTACTTCAACTGTAAAGTCTTGAGCCTCTTTAGTGGTTAAGTCTTTCTTGAGCCAATTAGCGTTTAGACAAGCTTCATTCATACCAACAAGTCCAATTGTAGAGAAGTGGTTTTCAAAAGAGCCCAAGAAGCGCTTAGTATATGGATAAAGTCCTGCATCTAAAAGTTTGGTGATAACGGTACGTTTAATCTTCAAAGAACGAGCTGAGACATCCATCATCTTATCAAGACGAGCATAGAAATCCTCTTTATCTTTTGCTAGATATCCAATTCTTGGCATGTTAATAGTAACAACACCAATAGAGCCTGTAGATTCACCAGAGCCAAAGTAACCACCACTCTTCTTTCTTAATTCTCTCAAATCAAGGCGGAGACGACAACACATTGATCTAACGTCCGATGGTTCCATATCAGAGTTGATATAATTTGAAAAATAAGGAGTACCATATTTTGCAGTCATTTCAAATAACAACTTGTTATTCTCTGTTTCTGACCAGTCAAAATCTTTAGTAATGGAATATGTTGGAATTGGGTATTGGAAACCTCTACCGTTTGCATCGCCTTCGATCATAATCTGGATAAAAGCTTTATTAACCATATCCATTTCAGCCTGACAATCGCCATAGGTAAAAGCTTGGTCTTTACCACCAACTAAAGCTGGAACTTCTCTCAAGTCTCTAGGAACTACCCAGTCGAGGGTGATGTTGCTAAAAGGTGCTTGAGTACCCCAACGAGAGGGTGTATTAACGCCATAGATAAAGGATTCAATACATTTTTTAACTTCATTAAAAGTTAAGCTATCTTTCTTAACAAAAGGAGCTAAATAGGTATCAAAGGAAGAGAAAGCTTGAGCGCCTGCCCATTCGTTTTGTAAAATTCCTAAGAAGTTGACCATTTGGTTACAAAGCGTTGCTAAGTGGCTTGCAGGAGAAGAAGTAATCTTTCCAGGAATTCCACCAAGCCCTTCTTGGATTAACTGCTTTAAGGACCAACCAGCACAGTATCCTGTAAGCATAGATAAATCATGAAGATGAATATCTGCATTTCTATGCGCATTTGCAATTTCTTGGTCATAAACCTCTGAAAGCCAATAGTTGGCAGTAATAGCGCCTGAGTTTGATAAGATTAAACCACCAACAGAATAAGTAACTGTTGAGTTTTCTTTAACTCTCCAATCATTTAAATGTAAATAATTATCTACAATATCTTTGTAATTGAGAAAAGTAGTGTTTAAATTTCTAATCTTTTCTCTTTGTTTTCTATATAGAATATAAGACTTAGCAACTTCAGCATATCCTGCTTGGCCTAAAACATATTCAACACTATCTTGTATAGCTTCAACAGTGATTAAATTATCAGCAATTTTCTTTTCATAATTAGCCGTAACCTTGAGAGCAATGAAGTCAATAATATCTTTATTATATTGGATATTAGAAGCAGCAAAGGCTTTTTCAATTGCGGAAGCAATCTTAGTTAAATTAAAATCTACTACTTGCCCATCTCGCTTAACAACTTGGTACATAGGACCTCCTAAATATTTGGTATGGTGCAAAGCATATCAAATAGATAGGAAGTTGGCAAGGGCAAATACACAACGCAAAGCGTTAGATGTTTGTCATAACACTAGATGTAGCGTACTCACCTATCTCGAATTGATACATTAGATAACTTTTTAAGCAATTCAAGTAGATTTGTAACTCTTCTAAGGTCGGTGGAGTTAAACATGTACCAATGATATCTTTTGAATCTACAAAGGATTGCAAGAAATAATTTTTTGAATTTGTTAGAAGTTTGCCAATACTCTCAAAATCTTTTTTTTCATGCAGTTCTTTGACTACGGTAGTGCGAAACTCATAATCAACTCTACCCTCTTTTAAAAGTGCGATAGATTCAAGAATTGGAGCAGTATCGAAGTTAGGAATCCCTATAGTTATTGGATATTTTTCTAAGGAGTTTTTAACGTCCATTGCAACGTAATCGACAACCTTAGCATCTATGATCGCTTTAAGCTTATCAGGGAACGAACCATTAGTATCAAGCTTAATGCTATATCCTAGCTCTTTTACTTTGGCAGCAAAAGGGATTAGATCATTTTGAAGCATTGGCTCGCCTCCAGTAAACACAACACCATCTAACATATTACGTCTTTTTTTGAGAAACTCTAAAATTTCCTCCTCAGGATAATAAGGCTGGGAGGTAGGATCTAGAACTAAAGTGGCGTTGTGGCAAAACGGACAACGAAAGTTACAAGAACCTGAAAAGATAATTGCAGCAGTTTTGCCAGGAAAATCAACCAAAGTAAGTTTTTGTAAACCATGTATATTCATATATTGTATTTCCTTTATTAATTATTCTTAAAAATACCATACTACAAAACTAAAATATTTATTACCACTTTTTCTTTAAAATATGGATAAAGATTACTCTAGATTTTTCTCTTAACTCATGGTAAATATTACTTATGAGTAAAAAAAAACAAAAAATATTGACCCCGCGGAACAACAATTAAAGCAAATTGTTAGTGATATGATTGAAAATAATGGCGCCCTTAGCATTAAGACAGCTCAAGCCTATTTTGCATTAGGTAGTTTTTATTCAAACAAGAGCCGCTATAGCCTTGCAATAGAAAACTACGAGTTAGCCCTTAAAATCTATATTGACAACTTTGGTAAGGACTGGAATGAAGAACTTTTAGAAGTCCTTTATTCAATTTGGATGAATCATTTATGGGAAGGCAAGTTTGAAGAACTTGAACAAATGAAAATTGATTATTTAAGTATTTTAACTAAACTTGTCAGAAAATATAAAATAAAATTTGGTAATGACTTATCTGATTTGCCTTCTGTTAAGCTTTTTACGCTGTACTGTGAAATGATTTATGATAACTATACCAGCTTAGATGATGATATGGATGAATATAAAGAGAATATTGATTTATTTCTTGAAGCCTTACCTAATTTCATTGCTTACAAAACAATGTATGATGCGCCTCTAGTTCTAACAGTTGAGTATTTTTTGAACAATGATGATTTTCTTAAAGCGTATGAACTCTCTGTAATTGCATTAAAAAATATAGATTTTGATTGTGCTGAACATTTTAAAACCTTAATAGAGGTATTCTTTGATGAAAGACAAACAGCTTTTAAAGCAGAAGATGAAGCTTATGTAAAGGCTGAAGAGTATTATTCTAAGGTTTTATCAAATTCACAGGTTATGAAGAACATACGGTATTCAAAAACCTCTGTATTAAAAAGCCTACCACAAATAAATTCTTACATTAAAACCTATATTAAGCCCTTAATAAACTAATAAGGGCTAATTTATCTTCTTTAGTGTATAAACAAGCTAGTTTTTATTTTAAGTTTGTGTTAATCAATAGATATGAATTCAAACG
>CAYYEN010000346.1:0-4136 GCA_964470795.1 uncultured Spirochaetaceae bacterium
ACTTAATTATATTAAAATATATTAATATAGACTATATAGAAACGAATATATGACAATTAAGTTCTAATCACTAAATGAATGATTACTCCATTTATTTATTGGTTGACTATTATAATAATTTGTATCAACCTCATCTATTGTCGCCGCTGATATATTGTGTTTTGTTGATGTTGATAAAAAAGGTCCATCTCCTGTATCACCTACATTAGTATTAAATCTTTTTATTCCTTCGGATGCAGACTGCGTAATCGTTGAATCTAACGTGCCGCCGCTTATTATACCAACAACTTTTAGAGAAGAGAAACATCTACTTCTTTCGTCTGTGGAAGTTAAGATAATATTATTAATCTTCATACCTTTTTGAGCATATCTCGCCGGCTCACCACCAAAAATAATCATCATAGGCAATTCAGCTTCACCAACACTTAATTGCCAATCTCCACTAACTGTTCTAGCCGCTTCAATTTTTTGAATATAAGAGAATGGCGTTATCTGTGGTAATGAACTAGACACATTTTCAAAATAATATGGAGAATTCACACTATTTGAATCTATAAAGTCAGTAAACCATTTACCAGAACCAATTCCACTAGTTTTACATATATGGGTCTCTTGATTATTTTGATTAAATAATCCATAGCCTTCTAAAACTGGCTTACCTTCACTATTTGTCAATGGATAGGGGGTAGAAATATATGCCATTCTTGTTCCGCTTTGTGATGAATTTTTTACAGATAAATCTCCTGTTAATAAATTACCAGTAGATAATACAGTAGTTGAAATATCACTACTATTGAAGGTTGAAAAAAATACATCTATTGGAATTATATCTTGAAAATACTGCTCTGTTAATTCACTTGACTGTGGTCTAAAAATTTCAACCAATATATTATTTCTTGGTGTTGATACTATTTCTCTTATTATTTTTCCGTCAGTTGAGGATGTTTTTTGAGATGTGTTTAATTGATTTGTTTTCTTAAATACTATTAAATTTGGATATTTACTCCAAGTGCCCTCATATAATTGATAATTTTGCTGAATACCTAAGCCTTTGTAATCAGGATCTTTATTTATTGTCGTAGTATTTTCTTTAATATTATAAAGAACATTTGCACCCATGTGGTTATAAGTTGCGTCATTTTCTCCTAAGTGAACAAACATTAATTCGCCGCCAATTAACAATTGAGATGGAAGAAAAACTAATTTTGGTAAAATATCGTCATAATTGCCGCCATAGAGGTTTTGAAGAACTTCACTATTTTCACCATGTAATATTCCTCCAGAGTAGTCATAATATCGTTCATCAAAAAATACGTAAATATTTTCATTACTTTTATCTGCTGTTGTTATAACATCACCATTGTTTTTGATAAGTGCTGAAATATTAATATCACTAAGGGAAATTGATCTAGAACCATGAACACCATTAATTTTAATTTTTACGTTTTTTAAACTTACAGGGTCTTTTATAGAGAATGTCGGTGCTTCTATTTCAAACCCTACTGTTGAGCCGCCGGTCACTTGTCCAACTAAAGTAGAAACTTCACTTTTTAATTGTGAATATCCATCCCAAATATTCCAAACATTTTGCCATAAATCTCCAATTTCATTAAGAGTATCTGAAAAAATATTCATAATACCATTTGAATTCCATAATGAATTAGTTACAGCATCAAGAACATTTGCGATTACCCAAAAGTTTTTGTTTAAATCTTCTATCTCTACTCTTCTTGAATACTGTGGCATTAATAGATTAATTCCATTTGTTTCAAAGAACCAACCGTTTGCATAGAGGGCGTCTATCAACTCATCATATGTTAAATATGGTTTTGAAATGGCTTCAATTCTGCTTAAAATAAATGTGCATAGTGGTAGAATTTTATTTTCAAATTCTTCGGGAATTTTTGCTAAAAATTCATTTTGAAAATTAGTATATGTGGTATTCTCTATTGATTCTACAGCTTGTTGAGTGTATTTTCCAGAGTATATAACTAAATTCCCATTAAAATCTCTAACGAAATCGACTTCATCATTTGTGTATTCTGCCCCATAGTATTGCGAATTAATTAAAATCGGAGTTCTAAGAGGATATTCTTCATCAGAGTTAATTCTTAGTACTTCAGCATAATCATTTTTTAATTCAAACGATTCAAATCCAGTTCCTAACATTGAATTCGTGTAATATTTTAATAAAATACAAACATCATCAATACCAACAACACCATCACCATTAAAATCACATATACCCACAGCTTTTAAATCTAGTCGTCTTTGGGCGTCAAATTCAGATGCAATTATATTTGTATAATCCATATTCAATAAATTCATATCTTTTTCATCTGTTCTTGCGGCCGCATATTCCTGTCCAGACTTATTACTTAATGGCTTTGGATTTAAATAATTACCACTAATTGTTCCTCTAGCGTCAGCTTTTAGAAGTTCATCTATTGAAATTTGTGGATTTGTACCTTTTGAATTTTTTATTTCATCATATTTAGTTTTCAAAGTTGCTAGAGATGTGTTCCACGAAATTGCTTTATTTAAAACAGAACTTATTGGGTCTCCAAACTGTTTATTTTCAGTTGGTATTTGTTGTAATAAAGCTCTTACTTCAGCTATTGTCATTGTTACCTCCTATAAAGAGTAGAGAGATTAAACTCTCTCTACTCTTATTTGTATACGATCAATTACCTTTGTAAATACGCCGGCATATCCATCACCATTTATCTCATTATAGTTTTGTACAAATGGTAAATAAGGTCCATTTAATGTAGAAACTCTATAAACAATTTTATAATTTTTATCCAAAGAATCTATTTGAATTGCATCTATTGGAGAATTATTTATTCCAGCATATCCATTATTAAAATCATTAATATTATATCCATTAACCCAAGGTAACCATCGCCCTTGTGTCCTAACTCTATATTTAATTTCAACTGGAGATTTAATTCTTATTAAACTTATGGGAGATCCTATAATTCCGGCATATCCATTATCATTATCATTTTGCATATTGGTAATTTCACCAAGCCAGCGATTCTGACTTTTTACTTGATAAGTTATTGATGGAATTGGACTAAAAGAGTTTTGGATATTTTCTGTTAATTTCTCACCCTTAGAATTAAATACATAATGTTCATTAGTTGCGGCGGCTTTTACTGCATTTGAGAAGTTAGTAAAAGCTCCAATTTGAGACTTTGCATCATTCCACGACTTCCTAACTCTAAATAGTTCATCATTCTCTGGTTGAGGAGGCTTAGCAACTACAGTCTCACTATAAAGATTCATATATGATTTAACTTTATTTTTAAAATTGTTCCAATGTGGTAATATATATAATGGACACATTTTATATGGGTGTCTCATTTGATTTAGAGTGTCGGTATTGCCAACTTTACCATCTCTTACATTTAGCCAATGAGTATGTGTATACAATTCGTTTATTGTTAAGTTATTACTCACAAGTAGAGCCGCCGCCAACTTAGCAGTCAAATCTTCAGACTTTAAACTTTGAGCGTCAACACTATTTTTCATAATACATTCAATTGAGATAGTCTCCATGTTTCCTCTTCCATTACCATCAGCAGCGTGCCAACTACTTAAATCTAGAGGTAAGTTCTGCCATATGGAAACGTCATCTACATAAAAGTGAACCCTAACATCACCCATATTACCATTCACAGTAGCTCTGGTATATTGTTCAGCGGGCGTTGTTGTCGACGCTACATTTATCCAATCAGTATTATGGACAGTTATACCACTTAATCTTCTTAACCCTCGACTTGGCAATTCTATATTATTTGGATTTGATGCTGTTAATAAATACTGATTTATCTTTAAATCTTTTAATAAATATTCTTTTTGTGGTATTAACATATTAATGCCCCCCTCCATTATGCATGGAATTAATTCGACACTCATTCTCTATGGTTTCAATACGAGAATTTAAAGTACAAATCTTTTCTTCAATTGATTTATTCTTTTGAATGATTAATTCTAACTCCATTTTTGAAACTGAATTTTTTTCAAGTTTATCTAAACTTTTAGACATAGCTTGAAGATTTGACAATAGTTCTTGCTGTTATATTACTTTTAATGTTCGTTAAACATTAAAAGGAACTGCTTATTTAATA
>CAYYEN010000347.1:0-4122 GCA_964470795.1 uncultured Spirochaetaceae bacterium
GGTTGGGGTTTTGCAATAGATAGTTATGAGGTAAGGTATTTAGAGAAGGTAAAATAAAAATCCATAAAAAATAGTATTTTTAAATTTCCTAATGTAGTGTATTCTGATAGCGATAAGCAAATATAGTAGTTTTTAAATACAACTTGGGATGTGATGATGTCTTTTTTTAATAATATGCGTAATCAAATGAAATCTAGATTCGTTAAAATATTTTTACCGATATCTATTTTCGTCGTTTTTACTGTTTTAATATTAACTTGGATTATTTCATTAGTTTTTATAAATCTACAAAAAGAGAGCATTGGACAACAACATCAAATGTCTTTAAATCTCGTTAGCTCATTTTATGAACAAATGAGATATAATGAGTTTCCTTTATTATCTCAATTGTTTGATACGAAAGAAATCCAAGAATATCTTTTCCATAAGAATGATAATAGATATGATGCTGCAATTAAAATTAAACCTATACTAGAACGATTGGTTATTCAAAATGCCTACATTCATTCAGTTTATCTTTACAATGGTGATTATGGGTATTATTCGTCATATGCTGGCTATGAAAAAGATAAATGCTTAAGTAATCCTAGTTTACCCTCCTTTATTGAAGAAGGCATAGATAAGGCTTCAAATTTGACCTTAAGAAGAACTACTTTTGTTAACACTTCAGAGCATAACTTGTCGGAATCTAAAGAAAACCTTTACTCTCTAAAAATAGCTCATTTATCAAATAATCCTTGCAATACTTATGCTTTAATTGTAAATATTTCTGAAAGTATTGCGCGTCAATTTTTTACTTCAGATATAACACAATTTGAAAAATCTTTTTTTATATTAGATAAGAAAGGGACATTTTTATCTCATCCAAATGAAGAAGAATTTGCAACAAAGATTCAAGAAAATACCCTTTTTAGCAAAATCCTAGAATTGAAAGGTGAATCAAGATTGATTGTATTAAAAGATAAAGGTTCTTCTTATTATGTTTCTTGGGTTGACCAAGAGGTTATGGGATGGCGTTTTATTTTTATCATTCCTTACCTTGAAACAATTCAATCACTTTTAAATGTAATTAAACTAGTTGTTTTATTTGTAATAGCTTTCATTATTGTAATAGGAATAATAAGTATAATAATTTCAAAAAAATTAGATAAAGCCTTATCTTTTGAGCGTCGGTTAATATCCTATATAGTGGGAGAAGGGGATATTGTAAAGATATCAAAGACAGAAAAACTCTATTCTTTAGCTTTGTTTAGACTTTCTTTTTCAAATAAGTATTATACACTTTCCGGACATGAAAAAAACTTGCTAAAGATGAAAGTCTTAAAATTATCTGAACTTACCTTATTACATAAACAATTTGGTTATATTTTACCAATTGCTAATACTTCTTTTATGGTAATTTCAAGTCAAGCTCCAAATTCTATTTATGATAGACTAAATGCTTTCTTAGCTATAGTGAAAAAAGAAGTTGATGCAGAAATGACAGCTATTGTAGTAGAAAACGAAGTGTCAGAAAAAGAATTTCCAACTGAGTACTCTCAACTCGCTAAGGAAATGAAAAATCAATTTCTCATTAATAAAGATGGTGTTGACTATTATAAAGAGTATGATTACAAATTTCCTAAATTTAAATTTGATGATTTCGAGATTGCTCTACGTGATAAAGATAAAGAAGCGTTTGAAAAAAGCTCTGAAGTTCTCTTTGAAAAGCTTTATGAATCACCGTCATGGATATTTTTTGATATTATTAAGATGAATTTGCTATCAATTGCAAGTTTGTATTTGTCTAATGAAATAGATTTATATTATCTGGGAGGCTTTACCCGATTTTCTAATCAAATAAACCATGTAGAAGAAATAGTAGAATTGGAAAAAATCTTTAAGAGTATTAAAAATCTATTTAACGAAATGGCGGTGGATGTAAATAATACAGAAAATGATGAGTTAATTAATTTAATCGATAAATATATTGATGATAATTTGAAGGATAACATGTTGAATGCTGCTATGGTTGCGGATTATGTTAGTCTTTCATTGAATTACACTAGAACTTATTATAAACAAAATACAGGTATTTCCTTAAATGAGGCTATAGGACAAAGAAGATTATTATTATCTGCTGACCTATTACTAAATACTTCTCAAACCGTTGATGAAATAAGAACAATAGTTGGTTTTGCAAATTATCCTTATTTTTGTACTTATTTTAAAAATTATTTTGGCGTTACTCCCTCATATTATCGTAGATTTCGTGGAAAAACTGAATAATTGTAGGTTTTCATAATAAATAAATCCTTATTTTTCAAAATTGTTTTACTTTTTTCAAAATAGACAGCATGAGATTTGTGTCCAATCATTAGGGTAAAAGGAGTTTTTATGAAAAAGACAAAAAAAATTGTTATCTTATGTATGATCATGTTGTGTTCTTTAAACATGATTTTTGCAAATGGTGGACAAGAACTTGCAAAAGCTGAAGGTCCAGTTACTATTACCTATTACACTTGGGACGATGCATGTCACAAAGCTTTAGTAGATACTTTTAACAAATCTCAGAACGAGATTTTTGTTGATGCAAAGATTTTAGCTTCTGCTGACTACGAGGCTAAACTTACTACTTTATTATCTGGTCAAGCTGAAATGGATTGTTTTATGGAAAAAAGACAAGCTGATGTATTTACTCAATTTGCAAACGGCTTTGTTGAACCATTAAATAACTATATTGCAACTACTGGTAAACCTAATGGTGCTGTTGAAGGTTATAAAGGTTCTGTAACTGTTGAAAATGATATCATTGGTATCCCATGGCGTGGCGGTGCAAGATATACTTTCTACAATAGAAAAGTATTTGAAAAAGCTGGTGTACCAACCCCAGATTACTTTGTTGAAAAGGGTGAATGGACTTGGGCTAAATTTGAAGAAGTATCTAATGCTATTCACAAAGCAGATCCAAGTTTAGTAGGTTCTTCAATTTATTTTTGGGGTGGTGAAACAACCTATCAAGCTGCACAACACGATGATATTCTTGTAACCAATGATGGTAAAATCGGAAATGTTGACAATTTAGTTGCTTTAATTGCTATGAGAAAAAGACTTGAGGATACAGGTGCTATGTGGTCTTTAATTGATATGAAAGTAACAAAGACTCACTATTCAAAGCAATTCTATGATGGAAAACTTGGTATGTTGTTACTTGGTGAGTGGTTCCCTGGTCAAATGACAACTGGTGAGAGAGATGGTTTATTATCAGGTTTCTCAAAAGCTGATTATGGTATTACACGTCTTCCTTGCGATAGCAAAGATTACAAAACCCAAGGTCTTCCAACTTTTAACTGTGTAAATGCTTATTCTAAGAAAAAAGATGCTGCATTTAAGTTTGTTGAATGGATGGGTGGTGCTGAAGGTGCTAAGGTTGCTGCAGAATTTGGTGTTTTACCAGCAATTTCAAGTCCTGAAGTTGAAAAGATTATTGCTGCATCAATTCCAGATGCTGAATCCACAAGATATTATCTTGAATCAAAAGTAAGTAATAACCCAGCTTTCTCAGTTTATGGTTCCAGAGTGGAAGCTGTAATAGCTGAATTACAAGATGCTTATTTACTCGGTAAAATCGATGAAAAACAATTGAAAGAACAATTATTAGCTGAATTCAAAGTTGTTATCGATACTACTTATTAATCAAAATTTTTAAATCTATTTCCACCTTCTATCATGAAGGTGGAAAATTGGAGAATTTAATGAATACTCGAACACTGAAAAAACAAGCGACGGTGTTATCCTTTCTGTTGCCAAGTTTTATTGGTTTTTTAATATTTGTATTTCTTCCACTAATAATGGCAGTAGTCCTTTCCTTTACTAACTATTCAGGTGGACCAAAATACAAATTTGTCGGCTTAAAAAACTACCTAGTAGCTTTTTCTAATAAAGCCTTTCAAACAAGTTTATTATTAACTTTCAAATATATGATTATTACTGTTTTATTTGAAATAGGGATGGGCCTAGGTTTTGCCATGCTCTTATCAAAGAGCTTCAAAGGATGTTCTTTTTTAAGAAGCGCTTATTATATTCCAAATATCTTATCTTCAGTAGCTGTTGGATTAGCCTTTATGTTTATCTTTGAGCCTT
>CAYYEN010000348.1:0-4122 GCA_964470795.1 uncultured Spirochaetaceae bacterium
TTTAGGTCTGCCTATGTACGATGCCCCTAATGCAGTTGAAACACTAAAAAATACAAGAAAGCACCCCACTCCTATTCAAGTAGATGCTATCAAAGATGCACTATCTCATTTTGAAGTAATACAAAACTAAATATGGATATGAAAATTGCTTCTTATTTTTATAATGGGCAATTTTTATTCAGTTTTCTTTTCAATTAAGGATGCGCAAAATGCATAATCCTCTTTATATTTGTCAGATGATACTTGCTTTAGCTAATTGCATTTTGTCATAATTGATAATTAAAGATAAACTTATATGCATATTTTATTAAAAATTACATTAATGTGTTGAATTCAAGGTGGAAAAGATATACAATAATAACAACATTGTTTATATTGTTATTTGATAGGAGGTATATCATGTCTACTGCAAATCAACTTTTAGAAGAAGCTAAAAACGAAATAATCAATTTAAAACCGGGAGAGGTATTTTTAGTTCGTGACCTTTTTAAAGGTTATGAGTGGAATCGTATATCTCGCAGTGATAGACTTCTTTTAGGAACTCTTTTTCTAAATTATATAAAAAATGCTGATACCAAAGTAGCAATAATTGAAAAAACTACTTCAGGGCAGCAAAAATATAAAATCTTATGAAAGAGAGGTGCTTGTAATGAACTATCAAATGGATTCAAGTGGAATAAATAGTTTAGCTGGATTTGCATATCAAATCAAAGCCTTTGCATTATATGCTTTTGATTTGCATGAAAATATGTCATTAGAGTTTGAAACTATCGAAGATGTTAATTTAAAGTCTATTAAGCCGGATCAGATTGATAAATTCAACTCAAATTTTATGTGCAAGTCAATTGCTCAAACTACCAATTTAGCAATACAGGTTAAGCATACGACTGTAGATGATTCAACTGCACAAAAAATAATACTCAATTGGCTATTACTTGAAAATTCAGAGCACGCAATTAATCAATATGTGCTATTCACAGATAAAATCTACCAGAATTCTGAAGCAATATTTAAAAAAGATGCTAATCTTCTCTTTGAAGAAATATCAGCATCTAAAAGTCGATCTGATGCAATTATTTCTAAAGTGAAAAATGCCTATAAGGGACGTTTTGATGATTTTGAAGCCGCTTATCAGTCTATACAAACAAAATACCAATTTAAAAATATTGAGGATATAGACCTATCAATTCAGCAGGCTGCTTCTATACATTTTAGAAAATCGGCAAACCCAATTGTATTTTATCAAAGGCTAGAGGGGTTTTTACAACACGTAACCTATGAAATTTTAGGTGCCATTAACAAAAAGATACCTTACAAAATGAATTTTAAACATTTCATAGCGCTTGTAGAAGAAATATCCAATCGCTTTACAGCCGAATTGACCGCTCCATCATATGCTGACTTCAAAAAAATCAATCCAATTGACTTAGATGAAAGCAGAATCTCGACTTCAAGGGAATTTGTTCAATTAAAAGCTTGTAACTTATCAGAGCCTGTTATTAAAAGACATTTATCTTATGGCTTGTACTACCATGCAACAGCAATAAAGTATCTGGAAAATAACAGAATGAAAAAAGTTGAAGATATTTTAGAAACAACTTTTGAAAACTTTGAGGATGCTAAATTAGATTTACAAAACCAGAGCAAAGACACCCCTTACAATCGCCTAAGTACAACAAAAGATAAAAGTAATTCTAATGCTGATAACGAGCAGATTAAATTTGGATCTGCCATTTATCTAACTAAAGATGATATTGATGAAAAACAAATTTCTTGGGAGGATGAGGAAAATGAAAAGCATTAGAGAACAAACCGAAGTACTTCAGTTAAGTATTTTCAGCAGCATAATATGTCAATTGTTAAAAAACCATAATCAGTTGAGTGTTTGCAAATTAGTTACGTTTACATATATTGTAAAACAAAATAAGTTTTTAGGGGGAAATATATATACAGCAAAAAATACGCAAGATGTAATCTATAAGGGTATTTCTCTTTTATCCGGTGATTTTGACAGATATTGCGATAGTTTAATTTATATTTTTAAGGCTATCCATTTGTTAGTAACACAAAATGTAATTACTTTAGAAAATGATATGATAACTCTTTCTGACACAAACATTCAGAGCGATACAACATTTGTTGAAAGCAACTTTTTGAACAAAGTGATCAGAGAGAGTAAAACAATGACTGATAAACAGTTTATGAAGGAGGTGACTTACAATGTTTAAAATAAGACAACTTACTTTGTTTAGTATCCAAGAGCAGCAATTCACATATCAGTTTTCTGAAGGAATAAATTATTTTAAAGGGAAAAACGATTCTGGGAAAACTGAGTTTTATTCTTTTATTGATTTTATGTTTGGTTCTTCATTAGATATTTCAAAAAAACGTTGGTATAAAGATTCATTGCATAAGGCAACTATGGAACTCGAGTATAATGGTATTGGGTTTTTATTAACAAGAACCATGAATCCAAATCAAAATTATTTCTCATATGTCAATGAGGATATTAGTGAATCAATTGACTTGAGAACATATAAAGACAAACTTAATTCAATGTTTTGTCAAGATGAAAGTCTATTAAAAGAAATAAGAAATTTTACCAATGAGGATTTAACTTATAGAACTTTTACAATGTTTAATTTTTTCGGTGAAAACGGTCAAGGGAAAATACAAGATTTTTTAGACAAGTGCAGCGATATCAAATATTCTGTGAAGCTTAATCCTATTTTGAATTTTATTTTTAATAATCACTTAGATAAAATTTTTGCCCTACAACAAGAATTGAATGAATTAAGTTCTCAGCTTAAAGAATTGGAAGTAAGTCGTCAGCGTTATGATTTTATTATCAATCAGGTTAATTCAAATTTGTTAAAGCTTGGGGGTAGTATTACTTATACTGGTAGAAATGCCGAGGACATAAAAAGATTTATCAACTCTGTAAGAGAAATGCAGCATCCTGATAACAAAGGAGACAAACGAAATATTGCTGACCTTGAAGTTATGTATAATAATATTTCTGAACAAATTAAAGTGCACGAAAACAGTATTTCTGATGCAAAGCAATTTGAAAAAGACAGTAATAGTAGAAAAAAACTGTTATCCAAACTGCAAGAACTCGTGTCCGATAATACTGAATTTGACTACTTAATATCCCCAATGCAAAAATTAATTGAAGATATCGACAGCACCATATTTTTCAGTAATTATATCATTACTGATAACACAGTTAAGGAATTAAGAAAGCAACTTGAACAGATTAAAATTGAAATCAGAAGAAATGATTCGAAATTCAAATGTTACACAGTTGAACAAAAGGTAAAATCTATTGCACTTATAGAAGACTATTTATCGGTGGTAATTACAAATAACGAGGAGGACTTAAATAATCTCCGAAGAAGAATTAAGGAAATAAAAGAGGAAATTAAGGTTCTTCAAAATTCTGATGATATGAAGAAAATTAATGAGATGTCCCGATTCGTCACTGACCTATATTGTGTTGCAAAAGACATCTCATCAGTGGTGTCCGACGATATACATCAAACAGGATTTGAAATTAAGTATCTTAAAAAAGGTAACATACTTCAACCAATGGTACTATCCGATGATACCGAGAACATTAATTCAAACAAAAAAGTCAATTTTTATATTGGTAGTATGGCGAGACACACGTTAATTCAATTATGTGGATATCTTTCGTTTATGAATTTAATGCTCAGCAATGGAAAATATCCCTTAGTACCAATTCTAGTTATAGATCATATTTCAAAACCATTTGATGAAAAAAATTCAAAGGCTATTGGACTTGTTCTTGATGCGGCATATAAACTAATTGGAAAAGAAAATATGCAGACATTTATCTTTGATGACGAAGATAATGAGAAATTAAACATAAATCCAGATCATGTGGAAGATTTAGTTACTGATGAAAAGACTGGATTTAACCCCTTCTACTTTCCAGCAAATACAGAAGATTAATAATAAACACTAATCAAACCGTTTACCAATAAAGGTAAGCGGTTTTTTTATACCCCAAAAACTGAAAGGAGGAACAAAATTGAACGCAAAAACAATCGCCATCGCCAACCAAAAAGGCGGCGTGGGCAAAACAACCACCTGTGC
>CAYYEN010000349.1:0-4104 GCA_964470795.1 uncultured Spirochaetaceae bacterium
CAACACCATCTTGTAACTTTCGCTGGTGGTCCAAATTCTTTCCATGTGTCTTCAGGCATTTTATCTGATTTTGCACGAATGAATTCAATGTCACATGATAAGTGTTCAGATACTGTGTCACATCCATGAAAACTTCATCTATCGAATAAACATGAATGTCCTCTGGGGCAATATATCTCAGATAGATATTATAAACATGGGTACTGTACTCCATATATTTTGCCATTCTTGGTGGTGCGGTAATATAGGAAATGGATAGTTCCGGAGATTGTTTTAACTCCTCATCGCTGCTGGACTCTCCCGTAAACCTATGGCTGGGGGCTTTCCACGAACGGCTGGCATTGACCTCTTTCACCTTTTGCACCACTTCAAACAGTCTGGCTCTGCCCGGAATGCCATAGGCTTTTAATGACGGCGATACCGCAAGGCAGATAGTTTTTTCCGTTCGACTGGCATCCGCAACCACAAGATTGGTTGTAAGCGGATTTAAACCACGTTCCATGCACTCCACCGAAGCATAGAAAGATTTCAGGTCAATCGCAATATAAATTCGTTCGTCTTGTGTCACAGCCTATGCCTCCTTCCTATCTGAAACGATGTTAAATCATCACTTAAAGCCTAAAATATACCCAATCATTTGTTCTCTTTATCATATCATAAATGCCCTCATTTTTATACTGGAATTTATGTAAGAGTGACGTGTTTCCGCCACTCTTTTGCACTGCTTTCAGTGCTTGTTTTTCTTAGATGTCCTCATCAGGAAATTCCTCGTCTTCGTCAATATCAGGCTCGTCTTCTTCGGCCTCAGGCTCTGGTTCGTCAGGTTCGTCAGTTCCTTCCACATCCTCCGACTCATCATAATCCATGTCGTCTTCTTCCCTGTAATCTGCATCCGGGTCAATCTGGTTCTGCTCACTCTTTTTCTTTTTTAAGAGCTTCGTGTAAGCAAAAAATCCACCGCCCCCAAGCAGAGCTACAAGAAGGAGCAACACAGGAAGCATATTGCCTGATTTATTCGTTGCTTCCTCTTTTACCGGTTCTTCCGTTGTACTTGGCACTTCGGTCTCTGGTTCTACCGTACTTTCTGGTGTACTGGGCTGATATTTGGCTGCTTCCTCTTCCTCCATAAGGGACAGCAAATCGGACTCATCCACCAGATTGAGGAAATGGACTGTGTTTTCGCCCTCTTTCGCTCTATCAATTACCAGATAGAAGTAGTTCCCGCTTTTTGTGACAACTGTGATAAACTGCTTATCCTCAGATGCTTTTCCATCCACATCATCTACCAGCGTGAGATTTCCCTCCGGTGTCAGGGGCACCGGTTCGACGGGTTCTTCAATCACTGTTTCCGGCACTTCCACAGTTTCCTCTACCGGTTCATTTGACTGGGCAAATGCCGTAGTAGAAAACATCCCCATACACAACATTACGCTTACCATACATGCAGCAATTTTTCCTTTATTCTTCATTGAACGCTTCCTCCTCTTTTTCGGTCTGACTCATGATTTGTGGTGCCGGGACCGCCTCGTTCATACGCTGTATCAACTCTGCAAGCTGTTCCGGCGTGATATTGGCAGCATGCACCATATCATGAATTTCCGTATTTTCTTCTTCCTTATACTTTCGTTCCAGCTCTTTGACCTTGCTGTCCCACTCCATTCGTTTTGCTCTGGCTCGTTTTAAATCCAAGCCGATTTTATCCAGTTTTGCTCCCATGCTTCCTCCTTTATGGTAGTCTGGCAAAGGTGTAGAAATGCTGTTGCCAGTAATTTGTGCTGATACTTGCATATTGAATTGGATTTCCGCAATGCAGCATCATATTGTTACCCACATAGATACCAACGTGCGATGCTCCTGACGTATTGTAGGTGCCTTGGAAAAATATCAGGTCCCCCGGTTTAGCATCTGCTCTGGATACTCTGGCACAGTTTTGAAGCAGTCCGTTAGCTGTGCATCTGCCCATATTCCAGCCGCTGTGATTGACTACCCATGACACAAAGCCAGAACAGTCAAAGCTGGTACTTGGAGACGCTCCGCCCCATACATACGGGTATCCCAGATACTTCTCTGCCTCCTGTATCATGGCTGCAAATCTGGTATCGGTCAGAGCTTCTCCCGGAATTTTATAATCAGGAAAATCTCCGCCCGGCGTAGCATAAATATCATCTCCAAAGAGATAGCTTCGGTTTCCCTGTGTTTCCAAAAGGACTGCATAGCGAGAAGCCTGATTTTCTGTCATTCCAGCCTGTGCTATCACATTACCCAGTCCACGATTTACCAGCGTGACATGCAGAATATAATACTCATATTCCACTTCCACCTCATACTCATATTCTTCCTCATCGGTTTCCCCTGTGACAGGGTCGGTGTGGGAATGTGTGCCGGTTCTGGTCTCTGTTCTGGTTCGTATCTCCACCTCCTCCCGAAGGGTCAGCGTATATTGCTTTTCATAAAGCTGTGCAAGAATTCCCTGCACCTCCGCTCTGGTATAATCCTCAAGGAGTACCGTCAGATATGCGGTAAGCTCATAAGGATTGTGATTGATTTCATCCAGATGATAGCGATATTCATCATAGCCCGGATGGCTGCTCTCGATATTTGCTATCTGGCTTCGCAGACTATTTTCCAATGCAGAGTAATCCTCATTGGTTCCGATGATGTCCTCATCTTTTGCCGTAAAGGACGAACCCATGATACTTTGCATTCCACCCGGTACCATCACAGAACAGGATGAAAACACACCACTGACTACCATAAGGAGCAGTGCTAACATCCCAATTATCAGGAAAGCCTTTGAATGTTCAGCAACAAACTCTGTCAGCTTCTCTGCAAGCCCTTTTGCTTCTTTTGCAGCGTCTTTTGCCTTTCCTGCGGTTTTCCCTGCCTTTCCGGCATTCCCCGCTGCCTTCGATGCGGCATACTCCTTTTTGATGGCCTGTTTTTGTCTCCATCTGGAGATGGGATTGGAGGCACTCTCCGGGTTTTGCTGTACCTTCTTTTGATAGAGGGCTTCGACATTGGCGTTATCCACCTTTCTCTCCAAACGCTCTGCTTTTTCGTAAGTCTTTAGCTTCTTACTATAAACAGCGTGATTGACCACATGAGCACCGGTTTCTACTGCTTCTTCACTCTGATGCACCGCTTCTACTCCGACATTATCGTCTTCATATTGAGCGATGTTCTTGTGCATCTGTGCGGAAGCAGCCGTCAATGGAGCATGGGTTGCCATGCGTTTTCCTCTGGAAGGTTTCTCCACCTCAATCTCTGCCTTCTCAAATCGTAACTTGGCTTTTCGGCTGGAACTGCCGGCCTGCTCGATACGCAGTTTGGTTTTGGTCGGGATTTTCTCTCTTGCCTTATCCGCTTTGTCCGCCAGCCTATCCGCACGAGTGGCTGCCCTGCGGACTTTCTTATCCGCAAGGTCTTCCTCTTTGAAATGAAGTCGTGTTACCTTTTTTGCCATATCACGCCTCCTTTGTTTCAGCCACCTCAGTCAATTTGGTTGTCATGATTTTATACAGTTCAAGGTCTGTCGGGAACCGGTCTACGAATGGCAAAATCACGTTTCCATAGAAAAGCAGTCCCTCGCCCTCCCCAGAGTGTGTTACATAAGAAAGCTGATGGGTAGAGATATTGAGCTGCTTTGCCAGAATGGCTCTGTCGCCGGCGGCTTGGTTCAGCATATAAATGAAGTCGCTGTTCTCAAAGATGTTTTCCACCTCACGAGAAGACAAAAGGTCTTTCACATTCTGCGTGATGCCCGTAGGAATACCACCCCACTTACGGAAACGCTTCCAGATTTCCACACTGTATGCTGCGGTCTGCTCCTCCTTTAAAAGCAAATGGAACTCATCCATATAGTAACGGGTGGCTTTCCCTTCGCTTCTATTTGCGGTTACACGCCCCCATACTTGGTCCTGTACTACCAGCATTCCGATTTTCTTTAACTGTTTTCCAAGCTCTTTAATGTCATAACACACCAGTCGATTGTGAATATCCACATTGGTGCGATGATTGAACAGGTTCAAAGAACCAGTTACATAGATTTCCAGAGCCGTTTCCACATGGCGTGCTTCCTTCTCATCCTGCTTTAACAGTGCGTGA
>CAYYEN010000350.1:0-4087 GCA_964470795.1 uncultured Spirochaetaceae bacterium
GAGTAAATGCGGGGCGTGATCAGATTCTATCCAATCAACATTCCCTTCCCTTATTGCTTGAACGACCGCTTTTCTATCTCTTTCACTTCTAAGTGGGGGATTCATTTTTAAGTAACGGTCATGACACTTTGCATCCTCACTTGTAAAAAGAGCGTGATGCGGTGTAATACCAAAGGTAAGGAGTGGGTTACTCTGCTTTTCTTTGGTCAAAATTTCAATTCCCTCAGCTGTAGATACATGGCAAATATGAAGCCGCCCTTGATAACCTGTTCTCTTTGCTATTGCAATAATATCCTTTATCGATTCCACTTCAGCTTGAGGAGGACGTGCTAAAGAATGAGTTTCAAACTGTCCTTCAATATACTCACAACTTCTCAATAACGATTCTTTTTCTGCATGAACTGCTAATAAGCCTTTGTAGTTATATTTAGCAAGAGATTTAAATACTTTTTCTTGGTCTGCCAGCTCAACTATACCCATATTTCCAGTACTTTGACCTGCAAACATTTTCAAGCCTATACACTTGGGAAAATAGAGGTTATAGCAGTCTATCATCTCCTTGATTTGCTCGTCCTCTTTAGTTAACCCTAAATATAGATGATAGGAAATACCTCCGCCAATTTTATCGATTGCGGCAGAGGCTAAAGCTAAACGTTCTTCTACTAGACTTTTGTTTACAATAGCAGGATTTGTGTTTGGCATATCAAAGACTGCTTGAAAGCCTGCCTTACGTGCAACTAAGAGACCGTGTAACACAGTCTCTTTATCTTTTCCGTTCCAGTCTCTTAGATGTACATGAGGGTCTATCATAATAATTCAGGTGCTTCCTTTAATAAATAATCGTAACTCATAAAGGTACCGTACTGGCAAGTTAGACGGTCACCACAAACGCACTCTCCACACATTCCAATACCACACAAGGTAGTTCGCTCCATGGACAAGTAAATTTTATCAGCTTCTAAGCCAGCTTCAAGGAGTACTTTAGCCGCTTTTGCCATGAATTTCTCAGGTCCTACCAAGTAAGCAGCAATTGAAGATTGCCCTAAGAAGGTAGGTAACGATTGAATTACACGACCAGGAACTCCATCATCAGCTATCGAATAGTAAGCACCATATTGTTGTAAATCTTTTTCAAGAATGTGAAACCCTTCACTATCTTTTTCATCTTTAATACTACCAACCAAGATAGACATCTTAGTTCCTCGAGAAGAAAGTAGTCTACAGATAGAGGGGAGTACTGCCACTCCGGAGCCTCCTGCAACTAAAAGCGCTCTATCTGTTTTAACAGAATCGAGTTGAGCACCATAAAGGCCTCTAGTATAGAGAATATCTCCTTCTTTTAATTTAAAGAGCGCTTCTGTAAAGAAACCACGCTTTTTAACAATAAAAGTTAAAGGATAATTGTGAGCGACTGAAAAAGGTTTTTCACCAACGTTAGGTAAATATAAGAAAGCAAATTGTCCTGCACCACAAGAAAGAGAACCATCCAATTCAATAATGAGCATATCAGAACCAAAAGGAGTTAACTTTTCTATCTTATGAGGGACATATTCCATCTGGTTGTAGGAGATTAAATATCTTGAAGCTTCATTAGAGGTTGGACTACCGGTTAAAAAGATTGAAGCTTCTCTTTTAACAGTCTCTAACCAATTTCCCCACATTGCTTGATTCACATTACCAAAGGCAGAACCAATACCTACAGCATCTGCTCCAGCAAGAATAAAAGACGCAACATCAGTTCCAGTTGAAACTCCTCCCATTCCAATTATTATAGGCTCGTCCCCTATTGCTTTTCTTATTTCTTGCACAGAGGAGAGTGCTTTTTCTTTAACCCAAGTACCTGAAGCACCACCTTTTCCACCCAACTTATTATTCAAGATAGGAGCTTTAGAATAAGGCTCTAAATAGAGCTTTGGCCCAACAGTATTAATTGCAACAATTCCATCAGCTCCTTCTTGGATGCATGCTTTAGCAATCTCCCCAATATTATCAACATTAGGTGTTAACTTAATAAACAATTTAGCTTTTCTTTCCGGTGTTGCTTTAACAATTTCTCTTACATAGTTAGACGCAATATTTATATCACATCCAATAGAGGCACCAAAGCCAGAAGCGGCATGTGGGCAGGAGAAATTGAGTTCTAAGCTATCTGCAATTGGATCAAACTTCCTAACAAGCGTTACAAAATCTTCAACATTAGATGCGGAAAGAGAGATATTTAATAGTGATTTCAAACCTTCTTTTCTAAGCTTTTCTAAAGGCGGAAAAGATGCTTCCATTCCAGGGTTTCTGAGTCCAACACTATTTCCAAAGGAGCCCAGTTCAGGCTCACAGATAACAGGTTCTCTATTTCCAGGATTAGGTAATACTTGAAAGCTTTTAGTGGTAATAACATCGATTTGAGGTATCTTTTTGTCGAAATATCGAACTAATTGAGGCTTAGTAGAAGCAACGCCACTAACTGTTGAAAGGTGAACTTCCTTTCTTAAATGCGCACCTTTTAATAAATCAAATTGCATATAATAAATTGAGGCAAACTATCTTTTTAACAGTTTGCCCTCTCCTTTTAAATTAAATTGTAGTCTCTTCAAGAAGCTTTCGAATAGAAGATAAGCATAAATCTAACCAATCATCCGGTGCACTTCCTTTCTTCCAGGGGTGAGTTAATCCACTAGAGGAGTTAATTCTAACTAAGTCGAGTGGATAGCCAACTTCTTTTAAGGCAGCAATTACATCAAGCGCAGAACCACCTTGAGAGCCAACTCCAGGAATTAAAAGAGGAATCTCTTTATCTTTATAATACTGAGCAATTTCTTTTAATTCAGTCATATTAGTAGCCCCTACAACAGCACCAATACCTTTATGCTTATTGCTATAATTAGCAATTAAATGAGCAACCGCTATATAAAAAGGATAAACTTCTTTTTCATCAATAGGGTCCATAACTGTTAGGTTCTGTAATTCAGCTCCTCCAGGATTGCTGGTTCTATTGAGCATATATACACCCTTACCTTCTTTGCAGAAAGGGAAGACAGAATCAGAGCCCATATAAGGAGAAACTGTAACAGAATCTGCATCATAGCAAGTGAACGCTTCCTCTGCATAGTTTGCAGAACTGGTTGCAATATCGCCTCTCTTTGAGTCCAAGATCACTGGAATGTTGGGAAAGAAAACTTCAAGCATATCTAAAAGGTCACATAAAGCTTCCGTTCCTAAAAAGTTGGAATCACGAGGACGATCTAAAGAAGTATAATAACCAATATTCGGTTTAAAAGCGGCAGGAGACAAACCTTCTATCTTCATTCTATGAAAAAGTTCTTGATAAAAAGCATTAAGTCTAACTCTGATATTCTCATCACTTTCAGGTAAAGTTTCTACTTTAGGATCTAACCCCATACAAGTAATATTGCCAGTTTCTTTGGCACTTTCTCTTAATAAATCAATATATGTTTTCATCTTTCCACCTTTAAAAATCCACGCTCTTCTCCCCAAGTAAAGGGGCTTTCTCTCCAAGCATTCAGCGCTTTCCAATCTTCCTTACTAATATAACCAACTTGTAAAGCGGTCTCTAACATCAAAGGATAAGAAAGAATTGAAAGCGGTGTACACTCAGGCTTTAATTCAGCAAAAGCTTCAGTACTCTTATCAAGGCCATAGGTAAAAATAGCTAAGCAGTAAGGGCACTTACCGTTTGCTGCTACAATTGCATCTACCGCTTTAATGGAAGAAGAGCCAGTGCTGATTAAATCCTCAATTAATAGGACATTAGCATTTTCGTAAGTTCCTTTTGGACCAAGCCCTTCAATTTGATGTCCAAGTCCATGATCTTTCGAAGAGGAGCGAACATAAGAGAGAGGCTTTTGCAAACGGTCTGCTAAGGTTGTCGCATGAGGAATACCTGCAGTTGCTGTTCCTGCTATGTTTTGAACATCAAAATGTAAAGCTTCAACCATATCTGCAAAAGCATCACAAATCAAAGCACGATTGCTAGCTCTTGCTAAAAACTGTCTATTGTCGTTGTAAATCGGCATTCGATATCCACTCGCCCAAGTAAAGGGAGTTTTGGTATTCAATCGGATTGCCCCTA
>CAYYEN010000351.1:0-4059 GCA_964470795.1 uncultured Spirochaetaceae bacterium
ATATTCATTTCATTAAAATATAAAACTGATAGCAACTCAACAATAGACATGCTGCCACCAATATGTCCAGAACCAAAAGCTGCAATAGTACGAATTGTATTACAACGAATATCAAAAGCACGATCTTTTAGCTCTTGTAATATAGTTACATCTAACATAAATCCCTCCATATTCTTATTCATAAGGCTTCTTCAAGAGTATCATATTTTATTCTATAATATAACCTACAATAATAAAAAAATTATTATTTGGATATAATAACTTTACCCCTCAGTTAACTTTGGTGTAAACTAGGGCTAATATATTGCAAGGAGCGCTATTTACATGAGAATGTCAAATATGTTTTCACGTACTCTTAGAGAAGCACCAACTGGTGCAGATTGTAAAGGGTACGAATATCTTCTAAGAGCTGGCTTCATCAAGCAGATGGGAGCTGGTATCTTTTCACTTTTACCACTTGGTTTTAGAGCAACTCGAAAGATTGAAACCATCATCCGCCAAGAAATGGATGAAATTGGTGGCCAAGAAATATTAATGCCGGTAGTTAACCCTGCAGATATTTGGAAAGAAACAGGAAGATTCTATTCAATCGATAAAGAGATGAGCCGTTTCTTAGACCGTTCTGGAAGAGATATGGTCCTTGCTATGACCCAAGAAGAAGGGGTTACCGACTTAGCTCGCAACGAAATTGATTCCTATAAAAGAATGCCGCTAATGGTTTATCAAATACAGACTAAATGGAGAGATGATGCTCGTCCTAGAGCTGGACTTATCAGAGTAAGAGAATTCACCATGAAAGACTCCTATTCTTTTGACAGAGACTATGAAGGGCTTGAAAAGATTTACAAGGAACACTATAAATCTTATTTTAGAATTTACTCTCGCTGTGGTCTTCCAGTTTTAGCCGTTGGTGCAGACTCAGGTATGATGGGTGGAAAAGTCAGCCATGAATACATGTATCTTTCTCCTATCGGTGAAGATACTATTATCAATTGCCCTAATTGTGGTTATACTGCAAATAGACAAATTGCAGCTTTCAAGAAAGAATATTATCCAGCTGAGGCTAAGGCAATTGAAAAAGTTAGCACACCAGATGCGAAAACAATTGAAGATTTGTGCTCTTATTTAAATATCAAACCTGAACAAACAGCAAAAGCAGTATTCATGGTAGGAACCTTTATTGATGATACTAATGGGGACGAACAAACCAAATTAATCGTTGCTCTCATCAGAGGGGACTTAGATGTTGAAGAGAGCAAATTGACCAATGCAATTAAAGCTAATGCAATTCGTCCTGCTCATGAAGAAGAGATTACCGAATGTGGTATTGTTCCAGGCTTTGGCTCTGCTATCAACGCAAAAGGCAATATGCTTGTTGTAGTTGATGACTCTGTAGCTAAATCTAACAACTTAGTAGCTGGCGCTAATGAAAAAGGTTACCACTTTTTAAATACTAACTTTAATCGTGACTATACAGGACAAGTTGCAGATATCGCTTCAGCAAGAAATGGCTTTTTGTGCCCAGTTTGCGGTAAACCTCTCAATGCTTCTAAAGGTGTTGAAGTTGGTAATATCTTCCAACTTGGAACCAGATACTCTGAAGCTATGAATTGCTACTACCAAGCTGAGGATGGCACTAGAAAGCCAGTTATCATGGGTAGCTATGGAATCGGTGTTGGACGACTTCTTGCTTGTCTTGCAGAAGAATACAATGATGAAGGTGGTTTAAAGCTTCCTATCAGTGTTGCTCCTTACCAAGTACATTTAGTCTCTCTTGTTAAAGATACTCAAGTTGGTGAAGACTTATATAATCGTCTAACTAACGCTGGTATTGAAGTATTATATGATGACAGAAAAGAATCTGCTGGTGTTAAGTTTGCTGATGCTGACTTAATCGGTATTCCTATCAGAATTACTCTTGGTAACCGTTCTCTTAAGGAAGGCAAAGCTGAAGTTAAGATTAGAGAAACTAATCGTATTACTAGCTATGACCTTGCTGATATCGAACAAGAGATTAAAGCTGAAGTTGCCGCTTTACAAAAAGAAATCGACGACAAAATCGTTGAAAAGACTCTTTAGTCCTTTATCTATAAAACATGAACAGCTTGTTTTTCGCAAGCTGTTTTTTTTCGCAAAAAAAGACGGCATCTTCTACAACACCGTCTATTCTACAAAAGGGCTAGCTTAGTTTGCACCTTGTTCTTTTAACAAGTTTACAATGTAAGTTCTCTTAGCAGCCTTTGCATATTCTGTAACTGAGTGACCTTGATAATCGCAAGCGTTGATATCAGCACCTAAGCTAATTAAGGTTGTTGCAATGCGAGTTTCAGGGTTGCTGTTTACAGCCATGATCAAAGCGGTTTCACCAAGGTAGTTTCTAGCATCAATGTTAGCACCAGCATTTAATAAAGCTTCAATTACTTTAGCATTCTTTGTGCTGTTAGCTGCAAGATGAAGAGAGTTAGAACGATATTTTGGTTCTGCTTCTTGAATATCTGCACCTGCTACGATTAAAGCATTTAAAACAGCAACACAGTGGTTATACTGAGCAGCAAGCATTACAGGAGTCATACCCCATTCGTTATGTGCGTTAATATCTGCACCCTTCTCTAAAAGCTCTTTAATTTCTTTAGCTCTGGTTGCAGAAATAGCTGCAGCGAGAAGCTTTTTGTTTAATGAATCTGTTGACTTTGCCATACATATCCTCCAAATAGATAATACCAATTACAAAAATAATATCCAAAAAAATAGATAATGGCAATATTTTTTCATATAATTTTTTATTATATCAAGAATAATGAGACCTTTCTTAAAATAAATGAAACATCAATTCAATATTTGCCACTTTTCAAGTTAATAAGTATAATATTGATATGTTAACACACGAAATGATTAAACGCTGTCCAAAAGTAGAACTTCATGACCACCTTGATGGTGGACTTCGCTGTTCTACCATTATTGAATTGGCTAAAGCTGAGAACATCACGCTTCCAGAAACAGACCCTGAAAAACTAGAAAAATGGTTTATTAGAGGTGGGGAAGAAAAGAGTCTCGCTTTATATCTTGAATCTTTTTCTATCACTTCTCAGATTATGCAAACTACCGAAGCTCTTGAAAGAGTAGCTTTTGAAGCTATTGAAGATTTAGCAAAAGAAAATGTAGTTTATGCAGAACTTCGTTTTGCCCCTGAAATTCATACAGCAAAAGGTCTCAACCTAGAAGAAATTGTCACCTCAGTTTTAAAAGGCCTTGAACGAGGTAGAAAGAAAACCAATGTTCAGTTTGGATTAATCTTGTGCGCCATGAGAAACCAAAGTCCAGAAAACTCACTAGAAATAGCTGAGCTTGCAGTTGCTTTTTCAGAAAGAGGCGTTGTTGGTTTTGATATCGCAGGTGATGAATATGGACATCCACCTAAAAAGCATTTAGATGCCTTTCAGTACATCCGCTCTAAGAACTTCAATATTACTATCCACGCTGGAGAAGCTTTTGGAGTTGAATCAATTTGGCAAGCAATTCAAATTTGTGGTGCTCATAGAATTGGTCACGGTGTCAGATTAATTGAAGATATGGTTACCGATGGTCAAAAGATTGAAAAGATGGGTTCTTTATCACATTTCATTCAAGACAGAAGAATTCCAATGGAAGTCTGTTTAACCAGCAATGTCGGCACAGGCGCTGCAAAGAGCTACCAAGAACACCCTTTCCCAATCTTCTACAAGAACAACTTCAGAGTCTTCTTATGTACTGATAATAGGCTTATGAGCAACACTACCCTTACTAAAGAAATGGAAATTGCTGTAAAGGAATATGGTCTTACTTTTAGAGATCTAGAAAAAATTACTATCAATGCAATGAAATCTGCCTTTATACATCACAATGAAAAGATAGCTATTATCTATGATGTTATTAAACGACAGTATGCTGAGCTAAGAAAAGAATATGAGCTAGAAGTATAAAACAATAAAAGCCTTGAGGATTCAACCTTGAGGCTTTCTTTTGGGAAAAAAATGCTGCTACCTAATTGGCAACAGCAAATATTTTATCTAGTTCTTAATT
>CAYYEN010000352.1:0-2173 GCA_964470795.1 uncultured Spirochaetaceae bacterium
ATGGAGCCCTCATGGGCTCCTATGCTAGATGGAAAATTTCATATTTGGGCTACAGCAAAAATCTGCCAACACTTTTGTTGTTTATAGAATGATTTTAGTATTCTAACAAGTTTTCGTTAAAGTATTTCCAAAAGCGCTCAAGGCTAGTCAGTTTATTCATTGCTAAGATATTTCCTTTCTCTGCAATTTTAGTAGTCTTGCCATATTCTTTATCATCCATGTTTAGATTAACAATAACACTACAATTTTCGCCTTCAAATAAGTTAGGATGTAGTAGGTATGCAATACAACATGGGTCATGAATTAAAGCAACTCCACCACTATTTCTTGTATACGCATCTTGATAACTCTTAATACCACGAGAGAACATGTCACCCACTAAGTTATTCAAACTCTGTCCAAAAGTTACCGCATTCTTTTGTACTTCCACTTGATGAGTTACATCCAAACTAAAAAGGACGATCTTGAGAGGAGAAGAATATACAATGCTAGCAGCTTCTGGGTCAGCATAGGTATTAAACTCTGCATAAGGGGTAACATTACCACCAATAAAACTAGAGCCCATTACTATAACTCTTTCAATATTGTGTAGATATTCAGCGCCTTGTTTTACAACCTTTGCAATATCGGTTAGAGGGCCGATGGCAACTATTGTAACTTTTTTAGTTTTAATGGTTTCAAGGATGAAATCGACTCCGGAAAGTTCTTCTGCAGTCTTTTTAAGGGGTGGAAAAATAGGGCCTTGTAACCCACTTTCTCCATGAAATTCTCCAGCAGTTATTTGGTCTCTTAAAAGAGGTTTATCACAGCCTTTATATACCGGTACAGTATCATTAAGCACTTGCATTACGTTTAAAGTGTTTTTTAAAGTTTTATCTACAGTTTGGTTCCCGGCCACGGCTACAACGCCTAAAAGATTGAATTCATTTCGGTTTGCTGCATACATTAAAGCAACCATATCATCAAGGCCTGTATCACAGTCTATAATCAAATTAATTTTATCCATATTAAGTTCCTTATTGATAAACTATTTTAACTCATATTTTAAAAAAAAATCAGATAGTTTTGTAATATTCTAAAAATTCTGTTAAAGCAAGCTTTTCAGCATCTTCAATCATCTCAAAAAAAGAATAGTTTGCAGTTTTACTACCCATGGCAGTTTTCTTACCATTACTATAACTAAAACATTCTTTCATATTGACATCTGAATTATTGGAAATACGATCCATTAGGGTTAAATGTCTGGTACGTTCAGTTCCAGTAAAATTTACAGGTGCATATCCATTTTGTAGTAAAAAAGTATTTATCGCTAGTCTACAGACTCTTCCATTACCATCTTTAAAAGGATGGATATTAACAAGCCAAGTATGTAAGCGCCCAGCTTTTTCAAATATTGATACGTCAGGGTGTTTATCGAGTTCTTGCATATTTGCTATAAACTTAATAAGGCGGGATTCTACATTTGAGGGTGGGCAAAAATAGGAGGTGATATCGCTAACGTGACCTACAATCTTAACGGTGCAATCTCTTATAGAACCTGGAAGTATATTAGTTAGCAAAAAGGCAAATATTCTATGTGAAGTAAGGATGTCCGAGTAAGTTAATCCTTTTTGATTACTCAAACAAAACATGTAGTCGTAGGCGTCTAAGTTTCAAAGCGTTTCTGCGTGCCATAATTTAGTTTTACATTATCTGGTATTGTTCCATCATCTGCAACCGAAGCTACTTCTTGTTCAGTGTAAGAATTATATTCAAGGTAGTTGGTAGAATAGATTGTTTCTGAGCGAAAATAATTTTTAACTGCTTCAAGTCCTTTAGGAGTTTGTAAAATTGCTTTAAATTTGTTATGTCCTTTTTCTAAATCCATTATTACCCCTTATTGATTATCAATTTTCGAGTTTAATGTATTAGACATCTTTAGCTAATTCCAGAATTTGGGAAGTGGTTAAAATAGGTTGGCCTTAAGCTTTTTAAAAAGACATAGGACTGAAACAGCTGATGCAAAACCAATATTATCTTTGCAGGTTTTGTAGATGATATTTGGATCATTAGTTTCTAAAGCTTTAGAGACAATTGATTTTAAGTTATCATTCATTGTTGCTAAGGCGCTACCCATTTCATGTTCGTAAAATACTTCAACTTCTTCTAATGTTAATTGTTTATAGATCTCTAT
>CAYYEN010000352.1:2183-4051 GCA_964470795.1 uncultured Spirochaetaceae bacterium
ATCTCTATATATTGATACATACAATCGACATCCATAAAAATTTTTAAATCGGTTACCTTACAGCCAACAGTTAAATTTTAAGAAAGCATATAAAACATATCGTCTCTAGAAAGCTTACATCCTTTTCGGGAAGCCAAGGCGTAGATAAAATCTACTCTATCGTGTAAATTTGTCATAAAAACCTCTTATCTAGTTTTTCATTATACCATTAATATTTTTTATCCGATATAAATAAATTGCACCCTGTTAAGAGTGCAATCTAAAGTTATTTACCACAGCAGTTTTTGTACTTTTTACCGCTGCCACATGGGCAAGGGTCGTTACGTCCAATCTTAGGGGTTTGTCTCCTAATTACGGTATCAGTTTTCTCAACTTGGTTCGTTATCTTTGAGCCTGGATTTGAGTGTCGCATTTCAAGCTTTTTTTCAACTTGTCGAGAAGGTTCTCTAAGTGTAATTCTAACATTGATGATAGTCTTAGTAACCTTACTAACGATTTCATTGAGCATTACATCAAAGGTGTCACTTGCTTCATTCTTATATTCAACAAGCGGATTCTTTTGAGCATAACTACGTAGCGACGCAGCATCTTTGATTTCTTCAAGCATATCGAGGTGATCAACCCAACGTTTATCTACTTCTCTTAAGTATACACTCTTAATAAAAGCGTTGAATTGAGGTTTGCTAACTAGCTTTTCTTTGTCTTCAAGGTTGGTAAAGAGTTTAGCTTTTAAAGCATTTAGAGAATCTTTAGCCTCATATTCTTCTTTAGAGAATTCAGGTTCAAGAGTGAAAAGATTTTTGTAGTTTTCTACAAAACTAGCATAATCTTTTGCGTCTTCAAAGATTTCTTCTAGTTCATTAGTAACGTTGTTCTTGATACGTTCAATTAAAGTATCAGATTGTAGAATTTCATCTCTTTCTTTATAGATGAAATTTCTCTCTTCATTTAATACATCATCGTATTCGAGTAAGTGTTTACGAATTTCAAAGTTTCTGTCTTCAACTCTAAGTTGAGCTTTTTCAATTGCATTGGAAAGCAATTTGTGTTCGATAGATTCTCCAGTATTTAAACCAAGCTTACCGATCATCTCCTTAAGTCCTTCTTTTGCGAAAAGACGCATAAGGTTATCATCCATACTTACGTAGAATCGCGAAGTACCTGGGTCTCCTTGACGACCTGAACGACCTCTTAACTGGTTATCGATACGGCGAGACTCATGGCGTTCTGAGCCTATGATATAAAGACCTCCAAGCGCTTTTACTTCTTCGTAGTTTTTCTTCCAAAGCGGTTGAATCTCTTTCATAGCATTTTCAAATTCTTCAAGGCTTGCTTCTGTTCCACAAACTTTGTAAGCTAAGTGCTCAGGAGAGCCACCTAATTTGATATCGGTACCACGACCAGCCATGTTAGTTGCAATGGTTACGCTATCTTTTGCACCAGCCTCTCCGATGATTACAGCCTCTCGAGCGTGGTTCTTAGCATTTAGAACTTCATGTTTAATACCTGCCCGTCTAAGTAAGGAGGAGAGTATTTCAGATTTCTCAATAGAGGCAGTACCTACTAAGATAGGTTGTCCCGTTTCATGAATACGTTTGATATCATTGATAATTGCTTGGAATTTAAAAGCTTCATTATAGTACATCAAATCTGGTAAATCTTGTCTTACCATTGGTCTGTTAGTAGGAACTACAATAACATCAAGGTTATAAATCTGTTTAAACTCAGTAGCTTCAGTATCTGCAGTACCGGTCATACCAGACAATTTATTATACATCTTGAAGAAGTTCTGGAAGGTGATAGTTGCAAAGGTTTTATTATTACCTTTAATCTTAACTCTTTCTTTTGCTTCAATTGCTTCATGAAGT
>CAYYEN010000353.1:0-824 GCA_964470795.1 uncultured Spirochaetaceae bacterium
AAGGGAGAAAAATTCAGACAATAGCGAGAATATTAGCTTGGACACCTCTCCAAAGGACTTCGTGCCTGATGCGAACGTCGACGCGGTATTTTGTCATGAAAAAAGCGCTGTCTCGCGGGGTGAGGTCTTCGATACGGGCGACTTCTCCACCAAGGAAATATGGCATACCGCAACCCGAGTACGAGATGAACCGGTCTCATTCGTACACGATAATTTCCGCTTCTTCGCTGTTTCTCTTTGCCTTTGCGGCAGCAGAGGTTCCCGCCGCGACCGCGCCGATTATCAGTATTCGCATTGTCGACTCCTTCATATTGACGATTGTCTATATAATTGAAGATACGGCCCCAAGAAATGAGCGTCAATGTGCGAATGATGAGAAATTGGTTAAAAAAAACCGTATTTTCTCGACGCAAAATAGAACCAAACGGAATTATCCCTCCAGCACAAATATGGATTGATGAGCCACAATGCTTCACCGCTATCATTATATCTGTAGTGAGGAAAAATGATTACAAATACTGTTCCCACATGACGGTTCTGAGACTGGACAAACCTTTTGAGGCAGTTGATTAGTCATTGACTAATTACCTTCTAAAGATTAACATATTCTTGTATACGAATATGAGAATATGACAAAGAGGAGAGAAACAATGGATTTTGAAACCGAGGACGAATGTAAAATCCTCATAATCCATGAAGATCGCGTTATCAAGGCGCGTCGAGACATGCCAGACGAGAAGTTGCTTCAAAAAGCAGGGGACTTTTTTAAGGCGTTGAGTGATCCTGCACGTATCAAGATCGTAAACGCACTTTCGAGTACCGAA
>CAYYEN010000353.1:834-4047 GCA_964470795.1 uncultured Spirochaetaceae bacterium
GCGTCTGCGACCTGACGGCCGTATTGAACATGAACCAGCCGGCCGTATCCCAACACCTCAGGACTCTGAAGCAGGCGGGCATTGTAACGTTCCGGAAGGACGGGAAGGTGGTCTACTACTCGCTCCATGACGAAGAGACCAAGTCAATACATGAGAAGGTGATGCGGCATATTAATGCTGAAAAGGAGTAATCACATGAGAAGCGGAGATGAAGTTATTCGGGAGGACAGACAGGAATCAAGACGGAAGGTCTTCCATGTTGAAGGCATTACCTGCCTTGATTGCGCGCAGAAATTCGAGAAATCAGTAGCCGGCCTACCGGGAGTGAAAGCGGCGATGCTTAATACCATGGCGGGGAAGCTTACCGTGGAAGGTTCGTGCGACCTGGAGGCGATTCGCAAGCTGGGACGTGAAGAGGACTACAAGATCACTCCAATCACTGAGGCGCCGCCAGAGACTGAAACCCTTCTGCAGGTTGACGGCATCTCCTGCCTCGACTGCGCGGGGAAATTCGAGAAGGCGGTGAATGAGCTTCCGGGGGTGGCGTCGGCAAACCTCAATACTATGACCGGCAGGCTGACGGTTTCCGGCAGCGTCGATCTTGCGGCTATTCGCAGGCTAGGCAGCGAGGAGAACTATACCATCAAATCCGTCACGCAGGGAACGAAATCTAAGCCGCAAGTCAAGGAAATAGACTGGGACAAGCGCCGGGCAATCCTTTCCGGCATAGCCTTGATCGGCGGTTATGCGGCAGAGAAGCTCGGCGGCCCAATCTTTGCGTTTCTTCCACTCTACCTCATCGCCATCTTGCTTGGCGGCTGGTCCAATTTTAAGAAAGCGTCGCGCGCCCTTCCCCGCCTCAACTTCAATATGAGCGTTTTGATGAGCACCGCCGTCATCGGCGCCGTCGCCATAGGCCAGTACGAGGAAGGTGCCGTAGTTGCCTTCCTTTATGCGATCTCCGAGATGCTCGAGGAATGGACAATGGACAAAGCACGGCGTTCTATCCGCCAGCTCATGGACATCGCTCCCAAGATGGCGATAGTTCGGAGAAGCGACGGTGAGGCATCTATCCCGGTCGAGGAGATACTTGTTGGGGACGTGATGATTGTGAGTCCAGGCGAGAAGATCGCCATGGACGGAATCATCCTCAAGGGCGAATCCTCGATCAATCAAGCCGCGATCACCGGAGAATCCATTCCTGTAGAGAAGGGCCCTGGTGCCGATGTCTACGCGGGTTCACTCAATGCCCAAGGTTCGCTCGAGGTCAGGGTAACCAAGCTGGTTCAGGACACGACCATCGCGAAGATAATCCACATGGTCGAGGAGGCCCAGGGAAAGCGCGCACCGACACAAGCGTTCGTCGACAAGTTTGCCGCGATTTACACACCCATCGTAATGGCACTCGCCGTCGGAATCGTCTTCATCCCTCCTCTCTTTATGGGAGTGGCTTGGGCGCCGTGGATCTATCGCGGGCTCGCGCTCCTGGTTGTCGCGTGTCCCTGCGCCTTGGTGGTATCCACGCCGGTTGCTATCGTAAGCGCCATTTCCAATGCCGCAAAACACGGAGTTCTCATCAAAGGCGGAATCCACCTCGAGGAAGCCGGCTCTCTCAGCGCCATCGCGTTTGACAAGACCGGAACGCTGACTAAAGGCGAGCCGGCGGTAACGGACGTGGTACCTTTGGCGGGACAGTCCGACTATGAACTTCTGCAGATGGCCTCCAATCTTGAGGCCCGCTCTGAACACCCCTTGGCTGCTGCCATCGTCAAGTTTGCCGTGGCGCATGGACACAAGATCGATCCCGTCACCGATTTCACCGCCATAGCTGGCCGCGGTGCGAAAGGCACAATTTCAGGCGAGGCTGTCTTTATCGGAAACCCGCGCCTCTTCGCCGATCTCGGGATAACATTGTCCGCGAGGGTCGCGCAAGAAGTGGATCGTCTGCAGGGCGAGGGAAAGACGGTCATGGTCATCGGAAACGAGTCGAGGTATTACGGGCTTATCGCTATGGCTGATGAAGTCCGCGCTTCCAGTGCCACGGCCATAGAAGACCTCAAGCGGGCCGGTGTCCGGCACACGATTATGCTGACGGGCGACAACGGCGCCACCGCCAAGGCGATGGCCGCCCAGGTCGGCGTCCATGAGTATCGGGCCGAGCTCTTGCCTCAGGACAAGGTCACTGCGATGCAGGAGCTGATCGGGAAATATGGCAAAGTTGCCATGATCGGGGATGGAATCAACGACGCGCCGGCCCTCGCCTTATCCACGGTGGGTATTGCTATGGGAGGAACAGGTACCGATGCTGCAATGGAGACCGCCGACATCGTGCTGATGTCGGATGACTTGGTCAAGCTGCCGTTTACCATCAAGTTGAGCAGGAAGTCACTCGCCATCATTCGCCAGAACATTTCCTTCTCTTTGGCAATTAAGCTTCTGGCTGTGGTCGCCGTCCTCCCTGGATGGCTGACCCTTTGGCTGGCAATTCTTGCAGATATGGGTGCATCGATAGTCGTAACATTGAATAGCTTGCGACTGTTGCGCGTCAAGGATCGGGAATAAAGCGGAATGATGTAGGGGCATGAAACACTAGAATAATTGCATTTATAAGGGAGGCAGAAATGCCTCCCAAGAAGAGGAACGAACGATGAACTGCCCAAGGGTTCCCGGAGTTTGATCTACATAGGAGGAGTATCAATTCATTACACTGGTTGTGTCTGCCGAATCTCTACAATAGTTTGCCGTTATCTTGGCTTCTAATCAATGAGTGTGATGGATACAAGCAATCGACATATCCATCCCCTTATTTCAATTTGGAAGAATCTTGCGGTTCATGAGCCTATCGGTTCTTTCCTCCGCCCATCATGCCGCCGCGATTTCCATTCATCATGCCCCTTGATAACCGCCCATCATACCACGGTCGAATCCCGAGAACTCATACGTTTTTCCCTTAATCGTTGCCTTGGTCACCGAGAAGTATGGCTGACCGTTGGCGTTCGTTGATGAAAACTCATAGCCTTCAAGTTTAAGGGTCGAACCGGCTCTAATATCATTATTATAGGCGTAGTAATAAAAATTCGGAAAATCTAGTATATATACGGTGGTTCCGGATTTAATAGCGGGTTCATCATTCACAAACGAGAGTTTCCCTTCCAGCGTCTGAACATGCTCAGAGACTGGAAGCATTCCGGCTTTAGCATCGAGAGCGAAACC
>CAYYEN010000354.1:0-4043 GCA_964470795.1 uncultured Spirochaetaceae bacterium
TTGAACCATTTTCGGAGGGAGTAAATTCCGCAACGACTGTCGGAAGGTCTGTAACTCCATCCCAAGGAGAGCCGACAACTGCTTCGTAACGGGACAAAGCATTAGCATACTGCTTTTTATAGCTGTCTGCCGTTGCTTTCGCCTTGGACAATTCGAGCATAGCTTTCTTATAACTTGCTGAAGTTTTTGAATAAACTTCCAGCTCTAAGTTATTAGAAATATTTTCTTCTAAGTCAGCAATAGTTTTTTCTTGTTTGCTAATACTCTGTTCAATAGTTAGCACTGACTGTAGTTGTGTAAGCACACTCTGTCTAAAACTATTTAAAGAGGTTAAATAAGTCTTTTCAGTATTTATACTACTATAACTTTCTGTATAAGCTTTAAAGTTATCATCTTTATAACCAAAATCGAAGGTATGAGACACCGAAGCATAAGGATCATAAGTTATTAAAGACCCATCTGTTTTGGCAGAAAATCCTATTCCTCCAACCATAGTAGTTTTTCCATCGTTAGGTAGTGTTACCGTAAAAGACGGAGAAAGAGAAATCTTAGGAGCATTAAGCGGATTAACTTGATAAGTACTTACACTCACATCCCCAGATTTCACTTCAAGCGCTACCTTATCTTCTAACGCACTCGATTGCAGTGCTAATTTGTTACTTTCATAATTTAACGTGGCTTTTTTTACATCTAAACTATACTCTTCAGCGTTCGCCATAATAGTTTGTAAAGGTGTTGCACAAAGAGCTGTAATACTAAGTAAAACAGTTACCAAGGCGACCGCACAATTTTTTTTCATATTTTAAAATTTCCTTAATCTACATAAAAAATATATACTTATAGAACAACCGTCTACATATATTATACAACTTCACATAATCTTCAAATAGTCCCCTATGATTATATCACAATTTTGCTATCCTTTTTTCCTCAATGGTATTATTTTTAAAACAAGGAGTAAAAAATGGAAAATCCCGAAACTAAAAATGAGCTTCTTTTTGAAAATAAAGATAAAAAACAACAAGAACCAGGAATACACCAAAAAACTGGCGGCATTGATCCTAACACCAAAAAGAAATTCTCTTTTTCCCTTTTGTATGTAATTTTCATAATCCTTTTATTTATCATTCTAAATAAAGTATTATATACAAGTAATATACATACAGTTAATATCGATTACAGCACTTTTAAGCAATACATTACAGATGGTAAAATTCAACAAGTAGTGTTTAATAATGAAGAGTACTTAGGTTATTCAATGACAAAAGCCGAAGCCAGTTCTCTGCTTTCTGAATACGCGCAAAAACGTCAGATTCCAAAAACTGTAGATTCTTCCCTTGTTACGGTTTATCAAACATATATAATTAATGATCCGTCCTTTGTTCCCCTCCTCGATTCTAAAAATGTTGAATACTATGCTGCAGCCCCTGAGAAACCTTCAGTATGGATGAGCTTGATATCGATGTTCTTACCTTTGGTAATTCTCTTCTTTTAACTTCGTTTTATGACTAAGAAGATGAGTGGTGGAGCAAACGGTGTCCTTTCCTTTAACCAGAACAAGAGCCAAATCGTAGCAGAAGGGGATACCGGTGTTCGTTTTACCGATGTTGCAGGGTGCGATGAAAGTAAGCAAGAACTTGAAGAAGTTGTAGACTTTCTTAAAAGTAGTGAAAAATATGCCAAAATGGGCGCTAAAATACCAAAAGGCGTTCTTTTAGTAGGCCCTCCTGGAACTGGTAAGACCTTACTTGCTCGTGCAGTTGCCGGAGAAGCTGGAGTACCATTTTTTAAGATGAGTGGTGCAGACTTTGTTGAAATGTTCGTAGGTGTCGGTGCCGCTCGTGTTAGAGACCTTTTTAGACAAGCTAGAGAAAAAGCCCCTTGTATTATCTTCATCGATGAAATTGATGCTATCGGTCGTCAGCGTTCTGCTGCAGGACTTGGCGGTAATGATGAGCGTGAGCAAACGCTTAACCAACTGCTCGTTGAGATGGATGGTTTTGATGCTCGCTCTGGAGTTATAATCTTAGCTGCTACTAACCGCCCAGAAATCCTTGACCCTGCGCTCTTAAGACCAGGTCGTTTTGACCGACAAGTGCTTGTCGACAAACCAGACTTGGAAGGACGTTTTCAAATACTTAAAGTCCATTCAAAAGGCTTAAAACTCGACAGTGAGGTTAACCTTAGAAAGATTGCTCAAGCTTCAGCAGGACTGGCTGGTGCCGATTTAGCTAACATTTGTAATGAAGCCGCCCTCTTTGCAGTTAGAGAAAAGCGAGAGTCTATCACACAACTCGATTTCGAGAATGCAATTGAAAAGTCCATTGCAGGGCTAGAGCGAAAGAGTAGAGTCCTTAATGAACAAGAAAGAACTAGAGTCGCTTATCACGAAACAGGGCACGCCCTTACCGCCTTTATGACTAAAGGTGCGGAACCTGTTTCTAAGATTTCCATCATTCCAAGAGGAATGGGTGCCTTAGGTTACACTCTTCAATACCCAACCGAAGATAGATTCTTGCTTTCTGAACAAGAATTGATCAACAGCATTGATGTAATGCTTGGTGGACGAGCTGCTGAAGAAGTAACTTTTTCTGATATCTCAACAGGCGCTGGAAACGATATTTCACGAGCCTCTGATCTTGTTCGCCGTATGATTTGTGAATTTGGTATGTCTGAAAAGTTTAGAAACATGACCCTACCTCGCTCCTCTTCTGGTGTTGAAGGACTCGAAGGCTCTAAGCAATACTCAGAAGATACACAACGCTATATCGACCAAGAAGTTTCCCGTATCATCAATGAACGATACAAAGTAGTTTTAGAACACCTCAAGGCGAACCAAAAAACGCTTGGCGTTATCTCGCAACAGCTTTTAAGAGATGAAGTTATTGAAGGAGATGATTTCAAACGGCTTGCACAAGAGGGCCTTGAAACGATAAACTAAGACAAAACATGGGAGGGAGCAAAAATCCCTCCTTACTTTTGCATATTGGAGTTATTATGATTTCTCAACCTATACAAGATGAAGAGTTAAGTACTTTCTTAAAGAATCTACCAGACGATCATCGCACAACCTACCTACTACAAGATAAGAATGTTCGTTTAACTGGTGTCGCAGCGACTACTATGGTAAACAAGATGAGAGCTAACCATCACCTAGGCTTCTTAGAAGCTTATATCTTAGCTCAAGCTTACATTGCAGGTGCCTTACTCTCCTCAACTATTAAAGGCAATGATAGATTATCACTACAAATTGAATGTGGTGGCCCTATCAAAGGACTGAGCGTTGAAGCTTGGAGTTGTGGTGCGGTTCGTGGTTATTTAGCAAATAACCATATTGAATTAAAAGAACCTTTAACTAGCTTAGATACCAGTCCCTTCTACGGACCGGGCTTTTTATCAATTACTAAATTTATTGAAGGCGAAAAAGCGCCCTTCACCGGCACGGTCATGCTTGAGCATGGTAACCTTGCTAATGATTTAGCCCTCTACTTTAAAGAAAGTGAACAAACACCTACCCTCTTTTATATTTCTATCAATTTTGATAAAAGCATGAGAATTATTGGAGCTGGAGGTCTTTTCATCCAAGCTTTACCTGGATGTCCGGATGGACTTCTTGAAGAGCTTCAAGAAAAAGCAACACACCTACCTAACCTTTCACATCAAATTTCTTCAGGTCTTACTGTTGAAGAATATATTGAAAGAGAATTTGCAACTTTTAAACCTGAACATGTGGGACACAATTACATTGGTTTTTCCTGTCCTTGCTCAGAAAAGAGTTTCAAAGCTTACTTACAAAATCTTTCCGCAAAAGAACAAGAGGAGATTTTAAAGGGCGCTTTTCCTTTAGAACTCGAGTGCTTGAATTGCGGAACTAAATACACATTTACCAAAAGCGAACTGAATACGCTTTGGGAGGAGAAAAAAGCATGATCTTTTTCGCATCATCAGCAGCGAATCAACAGGACATAGTAAAGGATGAACTCACACTTTGTGGGCTCACCGATACTAAAGTTGGACAAGCAGGGGTGGAATTCGTAGCAGAA
>CAYYEN010000355.1:0-4032 GCA_964470795.1 uncultured Spirochaetaceae bacterium
CTCTTGACAAAAGACCTTATCCATGGTATAATTAAAGAGTAGTAAAAAACAAATAAAATTTAAAGGAGAAAAATAATATGCCAATAATAAAACTTTTTGAAGAATTAAAACAAGGAGGTCTTGAAGAAGCGGAGTATATAAAAAATGATAAAGCAATTGATTTATCTAAATGTAAAAGAAGAGATTTATATTTAGAAGATCTAGACAAGTACGATATAAAAGAAATTAACTTTATAATTGGAGATAATTTTGATTTTGAATGTACAGAATGTGATAAAATCTTTATTAATGCTGGCAATAATTGTATAGTAAACATACAAGAAGGTAAAGCTTCTGTTGCTGCTGGAAATAATTGTACAATCACTTTGGCTTCTGGTAAGTTTTTAATGGTGGGAAATAATAATAATTTAGAATGTTGTAATATTGACGAAATAAAATTTGGAAATAACAACAAAATAAAAGTTGATGAATTAATTATCAATGCTAAAGGAGGAAGCAATAATGATATTATAATTGAAGATGTTATGGAGGTTATTAATTATACTGATACGAATATAGAAGTAAAAGAAAATAATAAAATGAAAATAGGTAAGATGGAAATAACAACAAAATAAAACAAAACCTACCATAGTAAAATATGGTAGGATTTTTGTGGTAATTGTGGTCATATAGATATGGAAGGAAAAATTACCCAAAGATTACAATATAGGGCGGCCGCAATATGGTAACCTAAGGAAATAAAAAAGTTTTCAAAAACTCTTGACAAAACCTATTTTCTATGGTATAATTAAATAAAAAGGAGTTGAAAAAATGAAAAAAAGAATATTTAGAATACTAAAAATAGCAATAATTGCCTTATTTACAATTAGTGGTATTTACTATAAATCACCATTATTTGCTAGTTGTGCTTTTGTATTTTTACTAGTATCTACCATAGATGCCCTAAATAAAAAATAAAAAAATGGTTATGAATTAATTAAAATTCATAACCATTTTTAGTATTATAAAGATATTCATTATTAAAAACACTAAAGATACTTTTATTTCCTTTTCTTTATACATTGATACCATAGATGTATAAATAAACAAGATTGGAGATAATTGACTATTTAATAATACACCAAGTGCCGCCGCAACTAAGAAATAAAAATTGTATTTTTTTAATATAATAATTATTCTATTCATTTTTCTCAACTCCTTTATATTAATTATACCATAATTTTATTAGTTTGTCAAGTAAAAATAAAATAAAAACTTTCTAAAAAACACTTGACAAAAGACTTTAAGTGTGTTATAATTAAAGAGTAGTAAAAACAAACATTAAATAAAAGGAGTTTTAGAAATGGATATTAAAAGAGCAATAAGAATAATTAAAAGCAATTGTGGAATAAGTTCAACACCTCCAATAAAAGGAGAGTGTAGTGAAAAATGTGAGTTTTACCAAAATTGTCTAAATGTAAAGTGCCCATGTGGTTGGACAATTCCAAAGAGTGGGAAAAAAGTAGCAGTTGAGGCAATCACTTCAATTCACAATTATTGTCAAACCACTTCAACTTGTGAAGACTGTGATTTTTACAAATTTTGTAATGAAAAAACTCTTCCGTCTTTTTGGGAAATAGAGGATGAGGAAATAGTGGAATAAACCAAAAACTACCATGGGAAACTATGGTAGTTCCTTTTTTATGTAACTACGGTCATACATTAGGTACGGAAAAATTACCCAAAGATTACAATATAAGGCGGCCGCATCTATATTAAACTTTTTTTAATTTTTTATAAAAAACTATTGACAAACAATAAAATATGTGTTATAATTAAAGAGTAGTAAAAACACAGAATAAATTAAATCAAAAAGGAGTTTTTAAAATGAATGAATTTATAATTACAGTTAAAGAAGAGGTAACCAAAGAACGATATGCAACAAAGGAGGAAATACTTCTATGTAAAAAAAGTATTTTAAGGAATAAAATTGATAAGATGATAATGGAATCCGAAATTGAAGACTTAGGCGATAAACTCCAAAAATTGTTAATGGAAGAAGTGTCCGAAGAAGAAATTTGTGAAAAAATGAAAAAAATGGTATTTAACGCAATTGATTTTGATTTTTACGTTAAAGAAGAAGTAAGTTCTGAGGTCATAGAAGTGAGCGTGACTACAGGAGAAGATATGTGGGATTAATTACCCCATAATTATAGAAAGGAGTGGGATTAATTTCCATTCCTTTTTTGTCCTTTTATGGTCATGCTTCGCTAAGGAAAATTTTCCCAACAAAAAAAGTAAAAAAAGGAACTACCATGTTTTACCATGATAGTCCAAATTAAGTAAAATTTTATTCCTCTATACGGAATCCTACATCTTCGAGGACTTCGTCCAAAATTTCCGCTCCTTCTCTTAGAGATATATCCTTATAAAAAAGATATTCCATTATTTGCATAATTTCATCTTCTGTAAATTCATTCATTATATCTTTTGAAATTTTTTCTATTCTCTCTAAATTTGCTTTACCTTCTGTTTCTTGCAAAGAATGATATATTCTATCTTTTATTATCTGTTCTTTTGCCGCCCCTATTTCCTTTTTAGTAAATACTTTTTTTCTGGTAATTACCTCAGTGTACTCTACAATGTATTTTTTTTCATTTTCCATTTTCAAAACTCCTTTAAAATTTTATTTGTTTTTACTACTCTTTAATTATACCATAGTTCTAATGGTTTGTCAAGTCTTTTTTAAAACTTTTTTTATTTTCAGTTTTCAAAACTCCTCTTTAATATTTATTTGTGTTTTACTACTCTTTAATTATACCATAGATCTAATAGTTTGTCAAGTCTTTTTTTAAAACTTTTTTATTTCCTTTATTTTCCTTTGGTTGTACTATGACCGTAGTAACCATGAAAATCCATTTCCAAAAAATACCAATAAAAATGGAAAAAAAGGGATTTCTCCCTTTTCCATTTTATCTCAATCCTTCCTTTTTCACTATCTCTTTACCAATTACTGTCTTTTCCAATCTCTTCCTTCTTTTTGATTGGGCTTTCCAGTAACTGACAAGGTTTCTAAATTCTTGTTTTGTAATTTCTGTTGTTACGTTCCCTTTAGTATATTTTACCATTTTATATCACTCCCTTTTCTATGGCAAAATCTTTTAAGATTTTCCAAATTGGACTTTTCAACTTTTCACGGTATTTTTTGCCGCTTTTCATAGCGACCCTCAATATGTCATATTCTACCATAACATCCGATAATCCAGTATGTTCTTCTACAAAATTTATATTATTTGTAAGATATCGGTATATTACCTCTACTTTATATTGGAAATTTCCTTTATCTGTTAAAAACTTGTTTTCCTTACAAAATTTTAAATATTTTTGAGTTAATAATCTAGTTTGTGTGATTGCTTCTAAGATATCCATGAATTCAACTTTTTTACATAAAAAACCATACTCTTCATTAGACAAGAGTCTTGATAAAGACCCCTTGTCAAACTTGACATTGGCCGCCCAAATTTCTCCAATATCAAAGTCTTCTATATCTTGGAAAAAGATTTTAATAAATTGTTCTCTTGTAACCTTTTTCCACTTAATTTGATTTTTATCAAGTAGGATAGCCTCATGATTTACGCTAGTCATTAATTTACAAATTTCTATTTTTTTTGAATGTTCTGCATTTATTGGCATAAATTCCAATAAAGCAAAACTCCTTCTCCTTTTTACATTTCCCTCCTTATCGCCTATGATATAGCCGATATCATATGGCTGACACGTCGCTTGACCTTCAACATCAAGTACCATGAATTTTTTTCTCTTGTCTTGCATATTAAACCAACTTTCTGCAACTTTTAAAGTTGCCAAATTTATTAAGTAATCTATTGACTACTATTCTATTATATCATATATAAATAGGTTTGTCAATATAAAATTGAAAAAAAGTTTTTTAATTTATTTATAAAAAACTATTGACTTTTATATTACAATATGATATAATAAAAGAGTAGTAAAACACCACTCACAAAAATCATAAAAAAAAGTTTTAAAAAA
>CAYYEN010000356.1:0-4031 GCA_964470795.1 uncultured Spirochaetaceae bacterium
GTTAAAATTATCGGCATCTTTTTTAATTTGTTTAGCTTCAATAGCTTTGATCATGTCCATTTTGATCAGTCCCCTTGTTATCAATAACTTCTAGTAATTTTTTTCTGCACTCAGTGCCGAGAGAGGCAAGAGAGAGCAAGTCCGGTCGATTCTGCATCGTCTTCTGAATCCGCCGGATATCACGCCAAGTAGCAATCTCTTTGTGATTTCCGGATAATAGTACACTAGGAACAGAATTTTTGCAATACCTTTCAGGCCTAGTATATTGAGGATATTCTAAAAGTTGTGAAGAAAAACTCTCATCTTCTAAACTTTCTTTAGCGATCACCCCATCAATGAGTCTATAAATGGCATCTATCATTACAACAGAGGATACTTCCCCAGAGCTAATTACATAATCTCCAATGGAATATTCGTCATCTACATACTCATCAATAACCCTCTGATCTAGTCCTTCATAGTGACCACAAATGAAAACTAGATTAGATTCTTTACTTAAAGTAAGTGCATCTTGTTGTTTAAATACCTTTCCGCTAGGAGTTGGAAAAACAACATGCTTGCTCTTTGCCTCAATAGAGTCTAAAGCTGCCACAATAGGCTCACATTTGATCACCATACCAGCGCCTCCGCCGTAAGGTATATCATCACAGGTTTTATGAGTATCAAGAGCAAAATCCCTGAAGTTGATAACTCTATAAGTTACAAGTCCCTTTTCTACAGCTTTTGCCATAATTGAGGAAGTAAAGAATGGAATTACCATTTCAGGAAATAACGTTACTATATCTATATGCATCACTATACCTCTAATAATTCTTTATTAAGAAGAGGTATAGAATTCGTCTCAAGCTCAGCTTTACCTGTAAAAGGAGACATGTAAGGAACTAATCGAACCTTATTATCGCTATAGGTTAAAACATGTAATAATAAGCTTTGAGCGCCTTCACTAGTAGCTTGTACTTTACCAAGAGCAAGATTGTCGTTCACTAGTTCCATAGAAACTAGGTCAGCAACATAAACTTCACCTTTTTTTAATTTACAAGCGAGAGAACGGTCAACTTTTATTACAGCTTTGGAAAGAAGTTTCGCTTTTTCAGGTGTTTCATAACCGAAAAAACGCATGAGAAGGTTGTTCCCATGCGTTAAAACTTTTTCCACTTTCACATCAAGGTCTTTACCATCAGGTAAAGTGAGTAAACAAGAAGTCAGTTTTAACAGATGCTTAGTTTCTCCCGAAAGGGAATAAATAAATAAGAATCCATCAACACCATAAGTTTTGCCTACTACAGCGGTGGAAATTAAATTCATCAGTCAAGAATCTCCAATACGGCGCGTTTGCCACTTTTAGTTGCAGAAGCTGAAAGAATAGTTCTAATAGCTTTCGCAATACGGCCTTGCTTACCAATTACCTTGCCGATATCTTCAGAAGCAACATGTAATTCTAGGATAGTGGATTTTTCGCCCTCTATCACATTCACAGAAACTTCATCAGGAACGTCGACCAGGCTTTTCACCATAAACTCAACAAGTTCCTTCTCCATATACGACTCCTAGAAATTAGTCTTCTTTGCTTCGTGTAAGAGAAATACCTTGCTTATTGAAAATTTTCTTTACTGTGTCTGAAGGTTTAGCACCTTGTTTAATCCATTCATTGCATTTAGCAACATCCAATGTAACCTGATTTTCAGCTTCCACTGGTCTGTAAGTTCCTAATTCAGCAATTGTACTTGCACATGTTGCTCTTCTGCTATCTTGAACAACAATCCGGTAATAAGGTCTTTTTTGCGCACCGAAACGCTTTAGTCTGATACTTGTCATTACTTCACTCCTTAATCAACATTCTACTTGAAAACTTACATGCCCATCATTTTGAGCATTTCAGCTTGCATTTTTTTATTATTCATCACCTTTCTCATCATCAATTTGGTTTTCTCAAACTTTTTGATGAGGTGGTTAACTTCTGCTACTGAGGTTCCAGAACCTTTGGCAATTCTTTTTCGTCTAGAAGGACCTACAATTCTGTAGTTCTCTTTCTCAAACTTGGTCATAGATTTAATAATAGATTTTTCTACTTCAAGTTCTTTTAGATTTAAATCTTCTTCAGAAATCTGCCCTTTTGCTCCAGGAATCATATCTAACAACTTTTCAGCTGATCCCATTTTATTCATACTCTCTAATTGTTCAAGATAATCTTGTAAATCAAAAGTATTCTTCGCCATCTTTTTCTGAAGACGTTCAGCTTGCTCTTGATCAAAGCTCTCTTGAGCTTTTTCAACGAGAGAAACAACATCGCCCATACCTAAGATACGGGAAGCCATTCTATCTGGATGGAACGCTTCAATATCATCTACTTTTTCACCAACGGTAATAAACTTAATTGGTTTACCAACCATGGATCTAAGAGAAAGCGCTGCACCACCACGGGTATCGGAATCAAACTTAGATAAGATAACACCAGAAATTCCTACTTTATCTTCGAATTCTTTTGCAATAGTAACGGCATTTTGACCAGTCATTGCATCAGCAACAAAGAGAGTTTCATCAGGATGAGAAACTTTTGCAATACGCTGTATTTCATCCATAAGAGAGGAATCTAAGTGCATTCTACCAGAGGTATCAATAATTAAGGTGTCATAAAGTTCATGTTTCGCTTCTTTAATTGCTTTTTCAGCAACAAGAGCAGGATTTTTTTCTCCGTCAATTGTAAAGACAGGAACACCTACTTTATCACCTAAGATTTGTAATTGTTGTATAGCGGCAGGACGAACGAGGTCAGCTGCAACTAACATAACTTTTCTTCCTTGCTTGGTAAGCATTTTGGCAAGCTTTGCAGAAGAAGTTGTTTTACCAGAACCTTGCAAGCCCATCATCAAAATAACAGAAAGAGTATCTTTGCCTTTTAAGTTAAGGCCTTGGTTTGCTTCATCCCCTAAGAGGGCAACCATCTTGTCATATACTACTTTTGTAAATTGTTGGCCGGGATCTACAGACTTTAATACTTTGTCACCGAGCGCTTCTTCCATAGTGGAATTTATAAAACGACGAACAACACGTAAATTAACGTCAGCATCTAGAAGTGCAATTTTAATCTCTTCTACTGCATCTGAGATGTTTTTTTCTGTAATTTTACTTTTCCCCGAAAAGGATCTCATAATCGAAGAAAATTTATTTGCTATGCTATCAAACATTAATACCCATCTTAATTTAAAATAATATGTAACTTAGAATTTATAGCCAAAATTAACGGTCAATGTCAATATGGTTAATACATTTTAAGTCCAATCTATTTTAGTCTTCCTGACTCATCAAAGTCAACCTCTTTATTCTCATCATTTAGAATTACTGCTTCTCCAGCGATTCTAGACAACTTGTAAGAGACAGTAGTAGAAACACCAGCTTCCATCTGAGTAACACCTAAAAGCGATGCAGAACCCAAAACAGTATGCTTGTTGTGGGTGATAATAATAAATTGGCTAGTTTTGGCAAAATCTTCTAAAACAGCTAGAAAGTAGCCAATATTCTTATCATCTAAGGCCGCATCGATTTCATCTAAGATACAAAATGGAGATGGTTTTACTAAATAAGTAGCAAAAAGAAGTGCAACAGCTGTCATACTACGTTCCCCACCAGAGAGTAATGAAAGGCTGATGAGCTTTTTTCCAGGAGGTTGTGCAAAGATATCAATACCAGATTCCAATACATTTTCTGGATCTTGTAAGATAACTTCTGCTTTACCACCACCAAAGAGGCGTTTGAACATATCTTGGAAATTATTACTAATCTCCTTGTAAGTCTTAATAAACAACTCCTTACTCTTATCTTGAATATCCTCTAAAACCTTTACGAGATCAGCTTTAGCTTTAAGTAAGTCATTAAGTTGTGAATTATAAAAATCATAACGCTCTTTAGTCTCCTTAAAGTCATCTTCTGCCATGTGGTTGATATTTGGACCTAAAGCTTGTAATTGTTTCTTAACTTCCTTTAATTCATTTTCAACTAAAATCTGCTCAGGTAGTTCATTGTTAGTCAGTCGT
>CAYYEN010000357.1:0-4026 GCA_964470795.1 uncultured Spirochaetaceae bacterium
AAAGACTGATCCCCGCCCTCGTCATGACCACTGCCTGCCTGGGGCTGAGTGCACAGACCACAGGCATCCTGAGGGGAACCGTCAAAGACTCCAAAGGTAATCCGATCGCAGGTGCATCTATTCTCTTGAAGCGCTCGGGGATGGATTGGAGCAAGACCCTGACTTCGGAAACAAATGGGAGCTACATTCAAGTAGGGCTTGAGCCCAAAGAGTATGAGATAACCGTTTCTGCCAACGGGTATGCGCCATTGATGCTCCGCGACCGTGTTCGCCTTGGTGAGCCTACCCATAAGGATTTCGTTCTCCTGACACCTCAGGAGGCCATTGCAAGTGGCCAGGGAGGCGCAGCGCCAGATCCTGGTGCCAAACTCGAGAACGAAGGGCTTCAGGCATACAATGAAGGTGTTATACACTTCAATGCACGTTCTTATACAGAAGCAATCCCCAAATTTGAAACCGCCATTAAGTCACTCAATGAATCACTTGCTAAAACGACAGATGAAACTGCCCGAGTTGAACTCGAGAAGAAAATCACAACAGCAGAACGCGTTTTCGCTTTTTCATTGGTGGAATCATCCAAGGAAAACGAAGATCGAAAGGTTGAGCTCAGCAAACAAGCCTTACCTCTCCTTAGGCAGGCTATAGCTCGAGACTCCAAGGATCAAAATGCCCTCATTTACCTTGTCTTATCTCTCAAAAATGCGGGAGAATCTGCAGAAGCAGAAAAATATCAATTAGAACTTGATAAACTCATGGGGCCTAATGCTGGGGCCACATACAACAAGGCTGTTGAAGCATTTAACGCAGGCAACATGAAGGATGCTCGCCCATTCCTTCTTAGCACCCTTGACATCGATCCCAAATATGCCGATGCATTTTATCTGCTGGCCATGTGTGACTATGCAGAGATGAATCTCAAGGGGGCCAAGCAGAACCTTATGAAGTATCTTGAGATTGCTCCTACGGGCAAGAACGCGGATACAGCCAAGGCGATGCTTGCCGATCCAAGCCTGAAGAACATCAAGTAATTCAATCCTTTCTCTGAACGCTGGAGGCCCCTTCGGGGGCCTCCAGCGTTCCATCAGGAAAGTTTAAGTCCGATGGGGCAGTGATCGCTTCCAGAGGCTTCGGGATGGATGGACGCCTCGTCCACTCGGGGAACCAGTCCGCGGGACACCAGGAAGAGGTCGATGCGCCAGCCCACGTTCCTGGCCCGGGCACCGCCCCGCTGGGTCCACCAGGTGTAGAGGCCCGGAACACCGGGATTGCGCTCCCGCAGCACATCCACCAGGCCGGCCTCCAGGTAGAGCCGGAAGTCCTCCCGCTCTTCGGGGGTGAACCCCGGGTTCTTCACGTTGTCCTTGGGGCGAGCCAGGTCGATCTCTTCGGGGGCCACGTTCATGTCCCCCACCAGGATCACCTGTTCGCCCGCGGCGTGGCGGCGGGTGACCTCCGCAGCCACATCCCGCGCCCACTGGCGCTTGAAGGGGAGCCGCACCAGGCCCTGGGAGGCGTTGGGGAAGTAGCCCGCCATCAGGGTCAGATCCCTGAGGCGACTCAGGATCATGCGGCCTTCGGTGTCGTAGTCCGGGATGCCAAGGCCCGGGGCGTGGGTCCATCCGGAGCCCTTCCGGCTCAGGGTGGCGCTTCCGGCATAGCCCTTCTTGGCGGTGGAAGGGAACCAGCAAAGGTCGTAGGCGGATTCCAGTTGGCGCCGCACACCCAGGTCCACTTCCTCCCAGGTGCAGCGGATCTCCTGGAGGCACAGCACATCGGGATCGGCCTGCTCCAGCCAGTCCATGAAGCCCTTCTTCAGGACGGCCCGGAATCCGTTCACATTCCAGCTCAGGAAGCGCATCGCATCAGCCTTTCAGGGCCCGGTAGGCCGCCTCGTCGAACCCTGCGATGAAACCCCGGTCGTGGACCAGGAGGGGCCGCTTGAGCAGGTTGTTGTCCGCCACGATGAGGCCCACGGCTTCGGCCTTGGAGGGTTGTCGATCCTTCAGGCCCAATTCCTTGTATTTGGGGCTTTTGTTTCCAAGGTAGGGCGTGGGGTTCGCCGGAAGGAGTCCTCCCAGTTCCTCGGCGGTGAGGGGCGTCTTGGCGTAGTTGCGCACCTCCACCGCCAAGCCCAGTTCATCCAGCAGGGCCTTGGCCTTGCGGCAGGTGGTGCAGGTGGCCTTCATCCACAGTTTCAAAGGGCCTCCACGAAGCGTTCCCACATGCGATGCGAGCGGAGGCGCCACCATCCCATGAGGGGCAGCACGAGCCAGCCCTTGAATCGCGCACGGTGGGCCAGCAGGGTGCGATCCCCCTGCCCTGTGGCCTCCAGTTCACCCTCTTCAATCAGCCCTGGGACCGGCGACCAGACATAGCGCAGCATCAGGCGCACATCGCTGTCCTGGACGATCTCCAACGGAGCACCCGCCAGCCGTGGGTGCCAGGTTTTCAGGGCCCTGGCATCCTTCAGGCGCGGGGCCACCACGGCCAGGGGCGCGTTGGTGTCCCGCACTTCCTTGAAGGACCAGGCGGGCCGCTTCACTTCACGATGAAGCCGGGCTGGGCGTCCTCGGGGGGCGCGATGAGGTAGGGCTTGCTGTTGTTGTCGCTGGCCGCCAGGAGCATGCCGTGGCTCTCGATGCCCATCAGGGGGCGCGGCGCCAGGTTGGCCACCACCACCACCCGGCGGCCCACCAGGTCCGCGGGGCTGTAGGCCTCCTTGATGCCGCCCAGGATGGTGCGCACCTCGAAGCCCAGGTCCACCTTCATCTTGATGAGCTTCTTGCTCTTGGGAACCTCTTCGGCCTCCAGCACGAGCCCCACCCGCAGATCGGTCTTGGCGAAGGTGTCGTAGTCGATGGTCTCCTTCAGTTCCGGCACATCCAGCCTGGGAGCGGCAGGGGCGGCCTCGGCGGCCTTCAGGGCTTCGATCTCGGTCATGGCGGCTTCCTTGTCAATGCGGGCGAAGAGGGGCTTGGGATCGGCCACGGGCGCAGGCGCGGGGGCCTCGATCATGAGATCCGCGAAGCGCTGGTCCGCCACGGCGCCCGGCAGGCCGAGGCTCTCCCAGAGCAGCTGGCAAAGGTCCGGCATCACGGGGGCGGCCAGTACGGCGGTCATGCGCAGGGCGCGGAAGAGCTGGGCCAGCACGGTGTCGAGCTTGGCGGCGTTGGCCTCATCCTTGGCCAGCTTCCAGGGCTCGGCCTTCACGATGTAGCCGTCCAGGGCGCGGAGGGTGGTCCAGAGGGTTTCAAGGGCGCCGTTGAAGTCGTTGCGGCCGGCCTTCTCCAGGTACTCCGGGGCGGTCCTGGCGATCAGGGCGCGGATCTCGGCATCCAGGTCGTCGAAGACGGCGGGCACGGGCACCGCGCCCCCGCGGTAGCGCTGGAGCATGCTGATGGAGCGGGCGGCCAGGTTGCCCAGGCCGTTGGCCAGGTCGGCGTTCAGACGGTCCATGAAGGCCTCGAAGGTGAAGGCGCGGTCGAACCCGATCTGCATGTCGCGGACCAGGAAGAAGCGCGCGGCGTCGCTGCCGAAGTGGAGCCGCACCCGCACGGAGGAGCTGACGTACGGCGTGAGGTCGAACACCGCGGGCTTCCAGCCGGACGAGATGCCGCTGAACCCCGGCTGGCCCGACAGACCCGGAAGGTTGTCGGCCGGGTAACCGCCGACCGGGTCGACCACGATCCAGTCCCCCCCGTGGAAGACCTGCACGTTCCCGCCGTCGAACGAGGCCTCGATGTCATACCAGTGCGTCATGGTCATGCGCAGGGTCGTGGCGCCGCCGAAATCGGCGGGGGGGAGGGTCAGGTCGGCCGTAACGTCGTTCTCGTAGTTCCCAGAGAGGTTGGTCGCCCAGAGCTTCTGTCCGGAAAAGGCGTGGCCGGGCCCCGGTCCCGAGGGGACTCCCCAGGCCCACGGAGATTGCGGCGTGTAGCCGCCGTTCATCCCCTCGAAGGTCTGCGCGGTCGCCAACACCGGGTTGACGATCGTGGTCTGCCCGGCCGTGATGGCGACCGTGTGCGC
>CAYYEN010000358.1:0-4023 GCA_964470795.1 uncultured Spirochaetaceae bacterium
GCTGCTGATTGTCTCTACCTAATAATTTTCAAACATTCACACTTAGATTTTCATCTTATGTTGTAGTTTATTAGTTTAACAAGACTTTCCAGCAATTCAAAGGGTTTTCGACATACATTTCTGTATGAAGAGACTATTTCGTTAGTTTTGTAAAATTGCTAAAGCAATCTATGGCGAAACGCACATATTAAAACTAACTTCTAATCTTTTTTCCCCTCATCATAGGATTTTTTACCTAAGGCATTTTTTACATTAAATATTGTAACTAGCATCCCTATTAAAGTTGCTGAGGTTGAGATTATTAGAGTTAGTAAATTCCCAGACATTCCTTAACCTCCTAATTTATTTTTAATTTTTGCTAAAGCTTCTTTTAGTTTTATTTCCGCTAATTTTAGTTTAACAAGAAAATCATTCATTGTCAACCACTCTCCTCTTTCTTATTATCTACAGCAGTACTCGTTTCTGTTGTTGGATTATCTATAACTATTGTATCTGTTTTGTAAAAAATAAAGAATAGTAGAAAAATTACAATAATTGTTATACAAATTGTTCTACACATTGTGATTTTGAATTTTTCTACATTCCTTGTATTTTTTTCATTTAAATTATCTTTAGTAATCTCAATTAAAGTATTATTGATTTTGCATAAAGTTTCCAATGTTTCTTGGGCTAATTGGAGTTCTTTTTCAGTTGCCATAAACTCACCCCCTCTTTAAATAATGTAATTATTTGGATAGAGGTTTGTTTATTTTTTGTCTAAGTTTCTTTATCTAGATTTTTAGTATTTTTTAAGACAATGTCTTTTAATTTTACTAATGCTTGACTAGCGTAAAAAATACTAGTCGAGCCAAATAGTCCTGCAATAACCTTATTTGTTATTGCAATTTCTATATTTAAGTCTAATCTTTCTAATATTATTGGGAATAAATAGCTTGCAACAGACAGACAAGTTAACCCAACAATAAAAGAAATTAGCTTTAATACTGTGTTTTTTAGCTTTGCGTTGCTGATTTTTTGAGATAATATTTTTGTGTTATAGTATAATCCAAATGAAAAATTTGATGTATAACACAAAACAAATATAAGGATTGATATCAATAAAATTTGCATATAATCACCTCACTATAAGTAGTCGTTAAATACTTATTATATTCTGCTTCCTGTCAGGTTATATATTCCAATATATATAGTATTGTAGATGAAATTTTATATGTATACTCTCGTCATTTATTGTTAAATTATGTGGTTAATAATTCTGAAAAACCAGTTAAATAACCCCTTTAGTTAAATCTATGAATTGTTTTTTGAACACTTTAGGATATTGATAAGAATGATACCAAAATGTATTGTTTTTGTCTATAAACAAAGCATGTACGTTATTATTGGAAACTGGGAAAAATTCTAAATATTTAAGTAAATTTACATTATAGTCATAAATGTAAACTCTTCCAAACCCATCGGCTACGGCAACGCCAATGTCTTTTATAAGTTGTAACCCACGTATTTGCGAGCTACCAAAGCTACTGACAATTTCAGACTCTAATAAATACGTGGTTAAACCATACTTTGCGAATACGCCTGAATCGTTACAAGCATATAAATTATTGTTATGTACAACCGCAAATCTCCAATTGCCTTGTGATAAATTGGTATTTGGTAATAGTTGTATTATAGATAAATCAGCATAACTTAGTATCGCTATTTTTTGTAAATCTGTGGTGTTTGAAGTTGCGTTTCTTCCACAAACTACTAAGCCATAGCTTGATAAAGAAACTGACAGTGGCGTGTTAAAAAAAGCTTCGGATGTCGTGCTACACGCTGATGCATCCCATTTGCGTATGCGATGCGATGGCGTATCAACAGACCCAGCACAAGCACAATATATATAACCGTCTTTGTATATCATTGACAAAAAAGCTGGTAATGCATTTGTGTATAACAGATACTCATCTACATAAGCCAAAGTGCATCTGTTATAACGCTGGATGTATATATTTTTAGCTGTACCTTTTATACATCCTATGTAAATATACGTATTATCAAAAGTAAACGCTGAACTAGCTTGATTGCCTCCTGTGTTTATTGTAGTTAACAGTGTATCGTTTTGATAATCTCGCACTTCTATTATTCCAGAATTTGCGGATGTAGCAAAAATAAACACTTTTCCGTCTAATATTTCCAAGTTAAAACAACTAGACATATTAGTTAACTCAATCTCAGACAAATCCTTCAATAAATAAGGACCTTCCCCTTTACTGTATTCTATCATTGTAGGTTGAATCATAGGTATGTTATTGTATAAGACGGAAGATAACGTTACTCCATTCTTAATAATTATCTCTATTTTATAATAGAGACTAACCCCATCGGTTGTGAACTTAAAATCACCACCAACTTTTTCAATAACTTTGACAGCTCCACTTCCATCTGGATTTTCAGCCAAAGTAAGTCTTACGAAAGTGGTTGTCAGACTATCCGTATTCTTAACCCCATTTAAAATATAGCTTCGGAACGGTAACAGTTTTTTGTTTACGTCAAATGTATGAGCTATAAATGCTGAATCAGCTGTAGTGGTACCAGTAAACGACAACTGTCTTAAATAGTCGTTTGACAAGGTGTCACACGTCATAGTCATACCGTTTAAAGTATAAATAGTATCTACCCATGCTCCTTCTGTATTTAACGTGACTAAATCAGTAGTTTTTATTGCTGTTGTTGATGTACTGTTTTGCAAGTTGTCAATGATTTGATATTTAGCAATCGTAACATCACTGTTTGAGTTACGATATAGTATTTTGTTGTATTCATCTATCTCTAAAATATAATTATCAGAAATTCCACTTTGTATAACCCCCTTTTGTATCCAGTCTTTTGAAAAAACAATAGTCTGCCCACCATTATTTCCAACCCAAAAGAAATCAAGTTTTTTTATAATATTTCGTATTGCATTCTCATTTGGAGATGAGTATACAAGTGACGTTAATGTTAAATCTGACTTTTGAAATATCCGTATTTCGCCAATTGAATTACCACACACGATGTGGTCGCCATCTACTAATATTTTTCTAATTTGGCTTGAATTTGAAATTGACGTGTTGGTGATTGTTAAATTAGATTTTTGTACTTTAATAATAGCATTTTTATTATTATAACTATCCCGACCATTACCACCAATATACAAAAAAGTCTCATCTTGTTCTATTGAAATCGGATTTGTATAATCAAAATCAGAAATTTGAACAACGCTTAACGATTTATCTAATTTATAAACTTTATGGAGACCTGTTATTACATAAACATAAGTGTTATCAACAACCACCCCGTGCACAGCTCCTAATCCTGATATGGTTTTAGTTTCAATAAATTCCCCCGTTTTAACATTCCCTTTGATTATTTGATGTAAATCAGAACCACCTGCAAAATAATAGTCCTCATCAAAAGTTGCAGCAAAAAGATTTGTAATACTCGTGGAACTAATTTTTACCTGTTTAACAACTTCCATGGTTTTAATGTTCAAAATTATCAAACCACATCCTAACGCATTGCCTCCAAAAACAAATAGTCTATCCCCGACCAAAAAACTCGGTCTTTCGTTATTAATCGGTAACGTGCCAGTTTCGCCCAAAAGTTTAAAAGTATATCTACTATCCGATATCTTATTAACTATAGTAGATAGACTAGAGTTGCTAGGGATAATGTTTAAATTATTCTCGAGAGCCTCGCTAACTTTAGTTAGGTTAGTTTGTTTATTTTCAAAAGTTACCATTTTTTAATCACCTCCAACATTATATTTAAAGTAACAGAAGGTTTATAGTCGAAACACGTTATTTTTAATACGTTTGTAGCCGATATTTCTCCCTTACTAAAATAACTGTACGCTTCTTGTTCTTGTCTAGCAATGTTAATATCACTACTCAATACAAGAGATACTTTTATATCGTGTGTTGCACTGGTGATTTGTTCGCCGGATATTGTCACAGGTATTGTATCTTCAAACGGTCCGGTGCCCGTCCAATCTGCTGG
>CAYYEN010000359.1:0-4020 GCA_964470795.1 uncultured Spirochaetaceae bacterium
AACAAGAAAATCATGTTGATAGTTGAGATGATGAAGAAGGTGAGTGTAACTCTAACAACTTGCCAAGTCATTGGTAGTGTTATTGAGAAGAACTGACGTGCTTTTGTGGCTCCATCGAGTCCTGCGCTTTCATATAGTTCATCTGGAATTGAGTCCATCGCAGCAATATACATAACCATGTAATAACCAACTGCTTGCCAGATCATTGCAATACCGACTGAATAAACAACTTTATCAGGATTCCCTAATACCCCTGAGTAGGTTTTGCCAAAGAGTGATAAAATTGGCGCGATTAGGCCGTAGTCTGCTGAATAGAGCATGTAGAAGATTGCTGAGATAACAACGATGGAGAGTATATTTGGAATGTAAAACAAGATTCTAAAGAAAGATTGTCCTGCCATTTTACCTTTAGCTAGCATGGATGCGAAAAGCATTGCAAGTACAAAGGTTATCACAGTAACCATAACAATTAAGATAATTGTGTTCTTAAAAGCCAAATAGAAGTTTGGATCTAGAAAGAGGATTTGATAGTTTTTGAATCCATAAAAGGATTTCTTTCCCAAAAGGCCGTTCCATTTAACAAAGGAGAGACCTAACATGTTGAAAATAGGATAGATGACGAAAATAGCATAGAGAAGAAATGTGGGGATAGTCCCTATGCGGATAAAGCGTTTCGTCGCTGGACTGTTTTTAAAGTTTACCATAGCTTTATTCCTTTTTAGTAGTAAATAGCCCCGGAGACCAGGGCTATTTATAAAATCTTAGAGAGTTGCTTTTAATTTAGCACTGTCGGTTTTTAATTTTTGAATCCAATCATTAACAGTTTTTGAACCGTTCATAACGCTGTCCATGGTTTCACAGTAAGTTTGTTTCCAGTTTACGCCTTCAGCATTAGCTGCAGCAAAGGAACCAATTAAAACTTTAGCAGTTCCATCGTAGTAACCTTTGTAACCAGCAACTGCACCAGCATTCATGCCAGCTTTAAGTGCAACTTCATCATAAGTTTTAGCAGGTACGAAAGCGCCATTGCCATATTTAGCAATTAACTCAAGACCAGTTTGGCTGTAGAGAAAGAGGATAAAGTCTTCAGCAAGAGATTGTACTTTTGTATTTGCGTTGATGTAAATTTGTTCTGTGTTAACAGTACCAAATCTTTCACCACCGTTTGAGAAAGCTAGGAAAGGAGCGGAACCCCAATTGAAACCTGATGGGGTAGTATCAGCCATTTCGCCTTTTACCCAGTCGCCGTTTGTCATGAATAAAGCTTTTCCATCGATAATAGCTTGTTGGTTGTTTCTGAAACCATCAACGTTAGCGTTTCCAACAGTGGTTGGTAAGATATAATCTTTGATAGCACCAAGGTTTTCAAATACACGTTTAACTTCAGCAGTTTCCCAAATTGGTTCGTAGTTGAAAGCTTGTTTAACAGTAGCTTCCCCTGCGCTTGCAGCAATAGATGCTGGAACCATGGTATCGAGGTAACCTGCGGTTGGGTATGTGAAGAGGTAAGGAGTTGCAGCATTGGTAGTTCTCTCAGTATTGAGGATTTTACCAAGAGCTAAGAATTCATCCCAAGTTGAAGGCATTTCATATTTGCCGTCGACTTTTGCATCTTCTGTTCCGTTTCCGTTGTTATCATAGAAGAAGTCAGCATTGAAGAATAAACCGTTTGAAGAGAAGAAGAGTGGTAACATATAGTTAGTATCATCTCCAGCATACGGATTAGTAACTCCGTTACCCATGATGGAAGGTAAGATTCTGTCTTGTAAGGTAACATCTTCGTTATAGACTTTTTTAGTTAAGAGGTTAGTTAAATTAACAAGTGCATTACTGCTAATCATAGTTTCAGTTAATTGTTCTTTTCTACCAGTTGCTAAGTATAAAACATCAGGACCAGCACCAGCTTGAATCTGAGGGGTAATTGTCTTTTCTACTTGAGCTTCAATGGTGAGTTGAACATCTACATTAGGGTAAGCGGTTTCAAAAGCAGTTTCAATTTGCTTCCAATATTCGTCGCCATATGCACCCTTTAAACCAGCAACTTTTAAAACTTGTTTTACGGTTGCCTTTTCTGAATTGCCACTAGCAAAAACTGGCATGATTACAGCCAAGATTAATAAAAATGCAATTAAACACTTTGTTCTTTTCATTTTATTATCTCCTTGATAATTTATTTTATGACTAATTCTTGTCAGAAATAAGAAATCAAACAATTTGAAAAATGCTTACTTTTTTAGAAATCTTGCTATTATAGCACCCTAATGTTATTATTAAGGTAATGAGCAACTCTAGATTACTGCTTTCTGGCAATAATGCCATAACACCACCTGAGCTATTATATGTAGCTCACTCTATTTATGAAAAAGATTGGACCTCGGTGCCTCACACTCATGGTTTTTCTGAGTTGATGTATATAGAAGATGGTGAAGGTTTATTCCTTGCTAATAACATAGAAACCAAGATTCAAAAAGGGGATTGTATTGTTATAAGCCCGGGGTGTATGCATACAGAGCGCTCTTCAACAAGCAAACGTTTAGGCTATTATGTATTAGGAATAGCAAATTTAAAGCTTACCGAAGAAGAATGTGAAATAATTAACTCCTCGCGCAATAGTGATAGAATATATTCTATAATGCGCACTATATATAAAGAAATGTTGATAAAAGATGCTGGCTTCGATCTTATGGTAGAAAGCCTTTTATTAGAACTATCTGTTATCTTAATGCGGGGTAAGAGTTCTATGTTCTTACTTCAAAAGACCGATAATATTTTAAATCATAGTTTCAAAGCTCGTTCTTTTATTGATGAGCATTATGGAGAAGAGATCACCCTTGAAGATATTGCAGATCATGTCAGTCTGTCTAAATTTCACTTATCAAGAGAATTTAAAAAAGATATAGGCTTATCACCAATGTCTTATTTAGCAGAGCGACGAATACTAGAGGCTAAGAACTTATTAGTTAGAACAGATTATTCTATTGCAGACATTGCCTCATCTGTTGGAGTTTCTTCATCTAGTTATTTTTCTCAAAGTTTTAGGCATTTAACCGGTATGACGCCTCAAGAGTTTAGAAGCTTTTCAAAAATCCAAGAGCGAGCTAAACAAGAAAGCTTTATTAATGAGAATCTAAAGGATTTTAGGACAACAAAATGAAAGAATTAACTGAAAAACAAAAGCAAAAAGCACTAGATATGGCCTCCAATATTGCCAAAGAGGCAGATGAGACTAAAATAGCTGAAGCAGAGGCTAAAGTTGAGAGTTTTAAAGGAAAGAAAGTATTAGCCTCTGTTTGGGATAATATTAAACTACTTGCTCATTTAATGAAGAATCCTTATGTGCAAGGCTCTACACTGCTTGCTTGTATTGGCGCAATCTTATATTTAGTAAGTCCTCTAGATGTAATTCCTGATGTCCTACCTATGATAGGACTGCTAGATGATGTTGCTGTAATTCTTGCTGTTTTTCCGGTTGTTATCAATGCGATTAAAAAGGATCCGAAACGAGCACTCAAGATTGTAGACACGCTTCCCCCAGAATTGAAGAAAACTGCTTCCATTGCTTTTGGAGTAGCAGGAGGCGCAATTGCTGGCGGAGTGCTAGGTGCAAAGGTGGGCGAGGAACTTAAGCATATTTCCTTAACCGATACCTATGAGAAAATAGGACTTAATAATCTAAATTACAAAGAGGCTTTTGATAAGGTAAAAGGGGACTTATCTGATAAAGCTCAAGAGATAGTTCGAGTTAAACTAGAAAAGCAAATCAGTTTGATGTTTGCTAAAAAGTATCGTCGCTCGTTAGAAATTGTAGTCTTATTTCTTCTCTCCCTATTATTTTCACTCTCTCCTTTAAAATATAATGTCTATTTTGCCTCCCTCTGCTTACTTTTAGCTTACACTGCAGTTTTAATAAGAGGCATAATTTCAATTAAAAATGCCTTTCCTTATATAAAAGAAGTTTGGAAAGCTAAGTCCTTTTATAAAGGAATTGAAAAGGTTTTAAAAACCAAATATGAAGTTATT
>CAYYEN010000360.1:0-4017 GCA_964470795.1 uncultured Spirochaetaceae bacterium
CTTATTCAATCCAAATAGGAGAAGAGATAGCAATATCTCCATTTGTTTCTTGGCATCTTAAATAAGCATAGCCTTTTTCAATATCAGACTCATAACTCATCTGGCATTCAGTTTCCTCTACATTGATAAAAGGTCCAACAACAAAAGATGGTGAAACAAAGCCCTCTAAGTATTCACTTTGAGCATTTTCAAATAAATCTCTTATCTCATATTCGTACTCTTTATGAAGAGTTTCTCCTCTCCATTCAGCTGTAAGAGATACCTTAACTTTTCCATCTCCAATCGTATGTAGTACAAAACCTTGGGTACTATTAGTAGTTGCAGTCTTATTACCATCTGTGGTTGCTTGTAGATAGACCTTATTACCCTCTCTTTTACATTCAAGAGGAAGCTCTCCATTTTCTTTTGGAGCATCTAAAGGATCTACCATATCTTTTCCTCTTAAACGTGGAGAGACTTCAATCACTTTAGCATCAATCACTTCTACATTAACTTTCCAAGAACAAGGACTATTCTTTTTTCCCCAACCTATTGCAAAGGGAACATATCCATCAAGTTCTTGGTTTAAATCACAGTTAGGTGCTTTATAAGTCTTAACAATTTTACCATTTTCAATTAAATCTACACTTTCAAGACGGTCATAGCCAGAGACTAAAACATCATACTTAATCTTTTCTTTTCCTTTAACAAGAGTTTCTCCAATTGCTTTATCATTAGCAAAAAGTGCCATTTCTATAGGATCTCCAGAAAAGGCACAAGTCTTTTTCAATAAAAGATTGTCCCAAATTTCTTCTCTATTTAAAGCAGAACTATAAACGCCTGTTCGTCCAAAACCATAACTTCCAGGGGATGCATTATGATGGTCTGTATTTGCCATAACACCAAAATGGTTATTTAAATTTAGTCCACCCCTCATAGTATTGTTCCCTGATTTAGGTCCCATTGTATGGAGATACTTTAATTGGGCTTCATTACTTTCTGCAGAGCCATGCATGGAGAGTATTTCTACTAAAGGGCAAGTCTTTTCATTATAAGTTTTCCAGTTTATGCCTCTGTACCCCGTTTTATAGCCAATGTGGTGAGGGAAAGCTAATAACTTTGTTGCCTTGGCATCATTATGCTCAATTAAGTTATTAAGCCTTGTATCATACTCGCCCTCTTTTGGGTCTTCCGGAAGTAAAGTATTTAATTCTTTTGCAAGTACAGTGTAATCGCCATTATCAAAGGAATGGTATTCATAAGAATAAAAAGAGACTAAATCTTTGCCATTAGCTTCATTCATAAGACGCATATATTCTGGCCAATTTCGTCTAAGTTTGGCAAACCCTTCTTTATGGTAGGCAACTACATCCTCTGGTATTGCCATGTCTTGATATTTTGAAATATCTGGCCATGCAAAGTGGCCAGTTACACTAAAAAAGTCTAACTGCTGTGCTGCAAAAGCTATTGCTCTTTCAAGCTTCCCATAACCATAGCTTATTCCACAGTGGTTATGAACATCACCAATATATAAGTTATTCTCTTCAAGCCACTGTTTTTGTTTGTCTGTAAGCTTAAAACCTTTCACTCTTTGTAATTTTTTCATCAATTTACTCCTTAATATTTCTTCATTGCAACTTCATCTGCATAGTTTTTAGGTGATAATCCTGTATATTTACCAAAGACTCTGATAAAACTTGTAGAGCTATTGAAGCCTACCATATCGCTCAAATCTAATATTTTAATACTAGGATTCTTTTGTATTTCAATTTTAGCCATCTCTATTCTGTAACTATTTAAATAGTTCTTAAAAGTATCATTGCTTAACTGAGAAAATAGCATTCCACAGTACTTTGGCGTTAAGTTAAATTTATCTGCCAAATCTTGCAACATAATATCCCACATATAGTTCTTATGAATATAATTTTTCATCTTCTCTAAAACAATCTCATTACTTTCAGTAGTTTGTAAATGTAAAGCCTTAGTGATATCTTCAAAATACTTCATCAAGGTATCAGCAACCTCATCTTCATTTGCCTTCTTATAAAGTTCTTCCCAACTGATAGAATAGGACAATAGTTCATTTGGTAAAAGGCGACATTCTTGAAACACTCTTTCTAAAGTAATTATCAAAGCATGAACAAAATTTAAATACGCTAATTTAGTTAGTTTTAGGTTATAACGATTTTCTTTTATCAATTCATTTAATAGCACTAAACCTTGTTCATTTCCAGACTTTACATAGTTGATGACTTGGCGTTCCACCGATGCCGGATAATAATACAAATCTTTGGCATTAAGAAGGCACTCAGAAGTCAAAAATTCTAAGCCAGGATATCGTAAACGATAATCTATCAATTCTTCAGTTTGCCTATTCGCTTTAGCTATTTCAATTTTACCATTAACTAAATCACTTAGAGCAATAGCTAATTGTATTTCAGGATTGATATCTTTTAATAGTCTTCTTAAAAGTTCTTTAGCCTCTAAAATTGAGTTTACCGCCAGAATTAATACAACTTGTTTTGTTCCATAAGCCACATAATTTATAGTATTATTATCACGTGTACGACTATCTAGGAACAACTGAAGATATGGAATTTGTGCTACAGACAGCGTATCATCAGTTTCTAAAGACAATAATCTAGCAACACAATAAGTACCTTTATCTGCCTTATCTTCAGTTTTTAGAGCGCCTTCTAATAACTTACGATTATAACGTATCGTGGCTAAAACATTCTTTTGATTAATCGCTTCAGTCAATTGTTTTGATAATTCTTGAATTCTTAATCCATTCTTTTTTAGTATTTCAAATTCATCAACGTTATTTTCATTTTCAAATTCTTCAGCGTTTTCTAAACGGAGTAATTGAGAAATTGGATTATATAATTTATTTGCTTTACGATGTCCTAATATATAAAAACACAACGTAATAACACTAATAACTACGACATTAATGGATATCAATATTATTAAAGGCCAAAAACTAGATTTGAAAACTACAAGATATCCCCAATTAGAATTTGTAAGTTTATTATAAAATACTTTATTTGAATTAGAGTCTTCTTTATAGGTTAATAAAGCCCTATTAGCATCTTCGCTCTTCTGATCAGCTATAATTAATCCCTGATTATTTAATAGATAGCCAAAAGCATTATTATTAATCTTATAGAACTTTGAAGCATCAACAATGGTGACAATTATTGCTTTATTTCCACTTAAAGATTCATATTTTGAAAAACTATATATTTCATCAATTTCGCCTTGCACATTATATCGTGGCAGATAATAGAAATTATTAGTATTCAAAGCACTATCTATCATTTTTCTTTCAGCTTCTGTTAGGTTAGTTTCATGAGCAAAAAACCAATTTACATCACAAGTTCCAACAGGGGTAATACAAAACCCATCATGTTGTAAATCAATTACAGAAAAAGAATAAGATAACAATCCTAATTGTGAAGAAGCTGTAGCAATTTGATTTTTTAGTTTTAAAGAAGCTTCATAAAACTCATTATTCTTAGAAGAGTCTAATAGGCGATTTAAATCAGTACTATTTGCAATCAACCAAACAGATTTTGTAATTATAGCTTCAAAAGTATCTATGGTACTTAAATAGCTATAAACGGTCATTTTGTTGTTTTGTATAGTTTGAAAATCTTGAAAAAACATTAGAGCAATAGAAAATGACACTAATAACAATGCTATTATTAGTGTCATTGTTATTTGTGTCTTTATTAAAGTTCTATAATATTTTCCTTGATATTTTTCCATACTATTAGAAAATAGATACCTTTCCTTTTAGCTTAGCAAGTGCTTCAAGATAATAAAAGTCGCCATAAATAATAGAAACGTTAACATGCTTCTTACGCGCATAGTTTACAGTTCCATTCTTCAATAACCCTTCACAGCTGTCATCGAAAATTGCATAGTTATCGGTTAAAGCTTGTAAGAGACTCTTTCCCATATTAGAAACTTCGCTCTTAACCTTTTCATCCTCTATTAATGAGGAAAGCTCTAACATACCAGAGGCAGCAATAG
>CAYYEN010000361.1:0-4014 GCA_964470795.1 uncultured Spirochaetaceae bacterium
GTATGAGCAATACCCATGTGAATATCACCCAGTCATAAAATTCCAATATTATTTTTCATATATGTTTTCCTCCTTAATTACATTTTTTTCTTGTCTTATTACTTCAACTAATTCATCCAAAGCAGCAAGTGCTTCAGTTTTATCTTCTAAGTCGTTTCCTAAAATTAATCGTTCACATAATATCTTGTATAATATTTGCAACGGTTTTTCCACTACTCATAGGATAAATGTTACAGATTTAACATACTTCTTTAAAAAATCAATGATATATAAGTAATCTGAATCTGTATTTTTCATAAATCTAATTATTTTCTTATCTGTATCGAACATATCTCGATATTTAAATACCAGAACATTATTGTTGGTAATGTTATCAGTTTCATAAAGAACTGCTTTTTTACCGTATCTTTTGAAGAGGGCGGAAATGTCTTTACTGTCCCATATATCCTGATCTTTACCTACAAATCTTTCTAGAATTTCAAGTTTCATAACTATCTACCTCCTTAACTTCATCCCTTGTTAAACAGTTCTTGTAGATAAAAAGACAAAAACGGTTTAACAAAGAAGGAAATTATTTTTTCCTTCTTTAATTTTTCTAATTCAGAACTTTAATGATTCCTGGTATATATTGAATTTCTTCTGATTTGTATATTTTATTTAGATGAAAAGTACACCTGTTTAAATATTTATAATCTTCGAAATTACCGCCAACTAAACTAACGATTTCTCTTAAATTAGTTTGTGGTAAGTTTGTAATGTTTTCATCGTTAAATATAATAGCTTTAGAAATTAGTTTAAAATTACCTTCATCGTTTGATATATCCGAATAATCTTGTGTAAATATAACCCCCACACTGGCAGTCAATACTTGGAACTTAATAAGATCTTTAGTATATTCTTCTTTAATAAGATCACTTATATTAATAATAATCGAATCTATAAATCTAATATTATATTTATTTTGAATGTCGATCACTTCTTCTATAACACCATCGATTATTTGTTCACCGATTGCTTTATTTCCCATATTCACCTACTCCTTTATCATAGATCTCAACTATAATTCTCATCGATTACTTACCTTGACGTCTACGTTTTTGATTCTGTCTTGCTTTTTGTTCTGCTTCAGCTCTTTTCTTTCTTTTTCTCTCACCAGGTTTCATAAAGTATTTACGGTCTTTTAATCTTCTTAAAGTACCGTCTTTAATCGTTTGAAGTTTGAAGTTTTCAAACATCTTGTTGAACTTTTGTTCTGGTGTTAGACTTTCTCTCGCTGTTTCAGTGCTATAATCTCTTTGTAATCTAGCTCTGTCGTTCTTGTGTTTCGGCATATTGTTTTGATTTGACATTTTATATCATTCCTTTTCTTTTAGTTTTTTATGTCGTATAATAACACCCCGCTATTATAATTAATTATTCAGTCAAGAACAAGTAAAAATAATAACAGGACATTAATTTTAAATCATGATTTGTGTGATAATTTTTCTATCTACAATATTTGTAGTATAGTCATCTGGAGTACTTACCCCAATTGCATTAAGCATAAACTGTCCCGGTTTCATTAACTTATCGACAATTAAATCAACATCCACTAACGGAATTAACCATTCTGGAATCTCTTCAAATTGATAAGGTATACTAATTATATCGAGAACATCTTTTTTGTTACTCTTATGCTTGGAATTACCAGAATAACTTGAGCTTAATAAGTTCACATGGTTATTAAATAACGTGGTTATTCCTTCATATATTTGTGGATATTTTTCCTGTAAGAAACTGTAGTCATCTTGTGGTAACAATCTAACTACGAGAACTCTACCCGGTAAGTCGATAACATTACTTGGATTTAAAATATTCCAAATTTGAGTACCTCTCCAAGGAGCGACTCTTTCTGGTATATCATAAGCACCATCACCTGAAACAGATGCTGGTTGAAGATAACTTGTCTTACCTTCCTTTAAGTTCTTTCTGATTTCTTCTTCAATCTCATTAAACTTATATAAGATATCCAATGTATCGATTGAATCGGTATTCAGAATATTATTTTCTAAAATATCTGAGAACTTATCACGTAATGTCTTAACAACAACTGTTTTAATAATACTAAGACCTTTAATGTCGAGCTCTGATTCATTCCCAAGTGGTTTAGACAACTCTCCAACTTTCCAACCCGCATACATTTTCTTTCCATCGACTAAAATTTTACTATATTCGAATTCTGATTTCATGCTGATGTCTGACTTTCTTTCATCTCTTACGTTAATATAATCTAAGTATTGATCTAAAATATATTTAATATATCTGTCACTTAAACTAATAAACACTTTAGTAATAGACATATCTAAATCATTACCACTAATAGAATCAGTGTTAACTTTCCCTTTAATCATATTTCTGGTTTTCTGAACATAATCATAAACCGAAATAAATACAGAGTCGGTGTCTGTAATAATAGCGGCATCTCTTAGTTTTAGTGCCTGTCTAGTAAATCTTTCTGGGTGGATGAAATCAATTGCAGTTGTATGGAATATTAAATCTCCGAACTCATCCAATACAATTTTCAGCTCTTCTTCGTCTTTACTATTCACTTCTAAATCTAAAATCTTCGACATGAATCCATTCCATATTTCTTGACCGAATACTGCCGGGATATTGTTTCTGTAATATATTGATTTTCTTTCCATCGGTGTAAGTCTTTTCGATGTTAACTTGATATAATTCCAGTCAACTTGTCTGTTAGTTTCTAATAACGAGAACAGATAATTTATAAAAGTATCTTCGTCTACATCATCTAGGTATTTTAAATAACCTTCGTTTATATCTTTATTGGCTTCGTAATATTTCTTTGCGAAATTAACATAATCTAATAAGTCACTGATGTTTCTGAAGTCGATATTATTTTCTAGCCAGTTTTCGATATTACTAATTGCAATAGTTGTCAGAGTCTGTCCGGTTTTAGTAATCGAGTTTTGTGTTGATCCCATTAAAGGACCGTCGTTAAAGAACACTGAAATATATGATGCGATAACACCATAAGCAGCGTTAACTACGATCTTTCGGTTCTTCTGTTTTGAATTATAACGAGTATATTCGGTTAACATGAATTCCTCGCCTCTTGCTTCACGTTGTTCTGCGATAAATTTTCTGATGCTTTTACGTTCTTTAATAACATCCCAGACTAAATCGTTAAATATTGAAACGTGTTGATCTGGTTGCTTATATAATACACCGTAAGCCGAGAAAATATATTCACTATTTAAGAACCTATCGATGATGTTTTCTAACGTTGTTGTTGAAATAGTATCTTTTGTCATCTCAAGGACATTATCTGGTTCTTTTCTTTCTTTCCATTTTGATTCTAATAATTTTAATATCTGTGATTCCTTGAAATCAGTCCCGACGATTAACTTTATTTTTTCTAATTGTTCGATGATCCAAATATTTTTAAGCGATTTAACTGTTTTATTAGCTAATTCTTCTACAGATTCAATGGTTGTTTTACCACGTCCACCTTGAATTAATTCTTTAACTAGTTCCTCTGTATTTGGTAATCCTAAAAATTGTTCTCCGATTTTCGAATAAGTCTTTGAAATAAGCATATCGTATATTCTAATCATTAAGTTTTGATCCTCGATACTTCCATCTGGAGATACTAACCAATGATCTTGAATTTCTTTCTTTTTCGGTTGAGATTTCCAAACATACGCTTTATAGTAATCCATTTCTCGTTGCTTTTCAAGAATTGCTCGGTCATAAACTGCATATCTTGCAATGGCACCATCGTCATCGATTGACAATGCGTGTTTTGTCGATGGATACAGTGACGAGTAGTCTTTATCGAATGCATTAGCGAATATCGAATTACTCTTGATGTTTCCGTAGAGTACTAGTCCGTTCTTATTTGTATTTAATGTTGCTTCAGAAACGAATCCACCGTGAGTATCTCGGTCCATTAAGATATTATAAAGTTCATGATTTTGACCTGATATTTCTCTGATTAATTGTTCTCGGATA
>CAYYEN010000362.1:0-3979 GCA_964470795.1 uncultured Spirochaetaceae bacterium
CAAAACGGAAAGACCTTGATCTAGAAGAGATGCTTCATTTCTATATATATCTTCTCCAATACATGGATACTTATCCGCCAGCGGATCTACTCCTAAAAATAGTGTGCTACTTGGGTCATAGTATCTTGCACCATAGTAATAGTAACCGGTCTCTTGATCTAATTCTTTGCCGTTGATATAAACAGCATTTAATTTTTAATCCGTCTAACTTTTTTGGTCAGTTCATTTTTGGGCTTTCTTATTTTTAAAACTGAATTTTATTTGACCATATCAAATTGTCAAAAACAATCCAATGCGCCTGGATTTTCTTTAACCAAACAACTTGTTTCGTTTTTTTATGCTCCCAATATAACTCTTTGATATATATCGTGTCGCTTTCAGTTAAATCTTGAGTTAATTCAAATAAGTCAGACTGGTACTCAAGTAAATTAACTTTTTTATGAATAGGAATAATTGTTTCTCGTTTAGGCTTATTCAGCTTTTGTACAAGTTCCAATTCTTGCATTCCATTAATTTTTTCATCTTTTGTAATTTCCGAACTATTACAAGAGTTAAACATACAAGCCATCAAGATAATTATAAAAAGTTTGTGTATCATGGGTCAATTTTTATTTCGTATTTAAAGTTTGTCTCCAACTATAATTAACTGTTTTAGTCAACGACTCATTATATTCTTTACATCTCCATGTACCTTCATCACCTCCTCTAACAAATGACCTTCCAGAGTTATTATCTATTTCAACGTAATTGTCAGTATTGAAAGGATTGTTTCTGCCAAAGATTAAGCCAGGTTCAGAATTTTGATTAGATGCGCCGTATTGCTCTACTGTTACATCAAAAACAACATCATAGGTTTTGCCTAAGGAAGCATCTTTGTATTGCCATGTGTTTCCGCTTGCATCTTTACTCCATGAATGCACAATAGATTAAACACCAAATGCCACCAACAATAGCTATAATACCGGATGTTAAACCTTTAAAATTTAATCCAAAGTCTTTAGAGCCTTTATATTTACTCTTTTTGCATGAATTTAATAAGAATATACCCAAAGCAATCATGCCCAAACCACAAAACAAAGGATTATTCATATTCTCTTTTAAACACTTTATCCACTCCATAATCTGCTGCTTTATCAACAACGGTTTGCATCACAATATTTATCACGTCACTTGCCGTACCTGCCAACCTCTCTGCCCGCCGAATATTTTTGTTATCCCACGGTTCTCTCCCATCTGGATACTTCTCCCAATTTATAATTAATTATTCTGTTCTTTTTCAGTGGTATTATTTTTATTTTTTTTCTTATAAAAGAATATAATATATCTGACAATACCAAGAAATCCAACTATCAATAACAATGGCATAATATCTTCTAATTCTTTAAGAGAAAGTGGCTTGATTCCCTTTGATGGAACGGAAATCAATAAGAGCGATGCGCAAATAATTATAGCTACATAAATTATTAATAATTTTAGACATCTTTTTAATATATACGTTTTTTTCATTTTCTCTGATTACTAGATGTATAAAATGTCTTTACCGTTGAAAAAACAGAAATGAAAGTATTTATTATATCGGTGCTTTTCTCAATTTTTTGCAGAATAGTATTTTTATTTGTCAGCCAGTTAAATTTAGATGCACCTAATGTCGCTATATCCAAAACGGAAAGACCTTGATCTAGAAGAGATGCTTCATTTCTATATATATCTTCTTCAATACATGGATACTTCTCTGCCAACGGATCTACTCCTAAAAATAGTGTGCTACTTGGGTCATAGTATCTTGCACCATAATAATAGTAACCGGTCTCTTGATCTAACTCTTTGCCGTTAAACAAATACTGCGTTCTACAACTTCCGTTATGTAAAGTAGAATTTGAGTTATGTTGTTTATTACTAATCATTTATGTTTTTGGCAAAAAAAATAATGCTGGCAAATTGTGATGTGCAAAGATAAGGAATTATTTAGGGGTTTTATATTGAGGCTTGATATAGGTCGGTGCACAAATCGGTTAATCTGGGATTAATATAGTGGAGATTCAGGTATCGGGAAAACCATCCTGTTGTATAATAAATTTGGGGCAACTGTTTCTATCTTAAATTTCTTCGTTTTAATCGATTTCGTCTCCAAACAAACGATTACATCATTCATTCGGTTAGTGATTTCAGTAGACACTAACGCTAGAATGAATTTGGTTGGTTCATTGAAACTATAACAATAAAAATCATTATTACCTTGGTCATAATCTGACAAGTCGTAATCAAGTTCTGCAAGTTCTGGCAGTTTACGAATTACTGGATAATCCGCACGATTCTCCCTGCAAACTAGTCTGTAGGCATACCCCAATATATATACATCTTGCCTTTCATAAAATCTCTTATCCCGCAGAATCTCTTCGAGGTTATTCTTTGAGCAAACAAAATCTGTCTCCGACATTTCTTTCCACGTAATTACTATTGGATCTTCTATCGTAATAGTATCAACAATATACACTCCCCTATTGGGCGCGACTATGGATACTGTATATAATGACGATTGTTTAACTGTGTTTCTTTTTACTCCACAAGAAAAAAAAATCAAACATGCCGTGACCAATATCAAAACCTTCTTCATAATAGTGTTATTCAGTATAAGAATTATCTACTCATCTACAATAATACCCCATCCAGCAGGGTTACCATTTTCTGAGTTCGTCTTTCCTTGGGTCGCATTTTTAACCATACCTCTTACCTGCCATTTAAAATTTGGAATTCATCAATACACCATACTGTAATAGCCGTCTGAATAAATCAAGTATAACATTGGATAAATATAACTTGATGATGGAATACCATAGTCAAAAAAGAGTTTAATTTCACTTTCGACAATAAGCACTTTTACCTCAGGGAAAATTATTGCATACTTCAATAATTCATCATAATGCTCAAAACTTATATCCCATTTAATTTTTATCATGTCCATCAATTCATTCCTATCAAAAATTATCGTATCAGAAAATTCAATTGACGAAATATCATAGATAATTTTAAATTTAATTTCTTCACATTGAATGACTGAATCTTTGTTAGAAAATTCTTTTAAAGGAATTTCAACTTTACTTGAACTAATCGTTTTATAAACGCGAACTCGAACATCTCGTTCTATAGGCACTTCTGTTTCACACGTTTCAACTTTTGAAAATAATGTGTCACACAAAAGAACCTCTTGGAGCTTATTTTCAGATTTAATAGATTTTGTACAACTAACAAACGAGAACATTAATAGCCACAGTAAAATAAAAGACCTACGAAAGATTCTGAATAAGAATTGAATTTTGACCATACATTAAATAATAAAGAGGAATTATTACTGCTTTTTGTGATTTTATTAAAATTGTTTGGAAGTGATGCCCTATCTAATTATGGCTTTGCCAACTGATTACTTGAAACATCAGGTTTGCTATCCCACTTATGAACTCCATAAATACGCTTACCCCAATATTGTTTTTCTCCGTTAACAATAACCTTACTCCTACGAGGACCAATTTTCCCTCCAGAATCAGTCATTAATAAGTTTAAAATTTCACCCTTATCATTCTTTTCTAGAGTTATAATAATTCCTATATGAGACGGAGTTTCTTTGTCATTTCCATAAAAAGTTATCAGATTTCCAATCTGTGCATCATGTAAATCAACTGATTTAGTATTATTAGCAATATTACTACATCCGTTTGAATTTCCAAAATTTGGATCATCCTCCCCTCCAGCAATAACACACTTTGAAGCCATACCAGAACAATCAACTGGTTCTCCAGGAGCACCCTTAGCACCCAATTGGTACAATTCTCTTTCCGATGCTATTCTTGCATCAACGTACTCCCTAGCTTTTTTTACTGCCTTGTTTCTTTGTTCAAAATCTCTCCCATCCGGATCCACATACCTTATCGGATTCCCGGCACAATACACATACGCCCCAATACCGGGATACTTGTGTTTTAAC
>CAYYEN010000363.1:0-3975 GCA_964470795.1 uncultured Spirochaetaceae bacterium
ATTGGATATAAATCCCTAATTGCTTTAAGAAGATCACCTTCAGCCGCTCCTAAGCCTTTTACGCGCATCGAGCCGTGAAGAGAGAGACAAAAGGCATCAATCGCTCCTGCTTCTTTTATCTTTTGAAGCATTTCAGCTTTTAGTTCTTGGTAATATTCTCTATCCCATTCCCCGTTAGGAACCGCTCTGGCAATTAAGGTAGGTATTACTTCGTAGCCGGCCTCAAGAAGGGTGACTATTTCACCACTTACGGAGTTTGCCTCTCGCTGAGCTAATAGCTCGTCTCCTCTTAATACCCAAATATCATTTCTACCAGTAATAATAGGATTAAAGGTATCTGATTCATGGTGTAAACCACCAATAATTACACGTTTTTTCATAAAATTATTCTCCTTTTGTCAACTAATACGCTGTTGCCACTTCCAAGGAGCACCTAATTGGTTATCACCGAGTTTAGGTACTTGAAACATATAATCTAAAACAAGAGAACAAGCACCATAACTGACATCCCAGGTGTAATCTTCCACAACTTGGAGGCAATCAACTTCAGTCTTTAAAAATTCATTCTTTAAGGAAGCAAAATCTTCCTCTATTACTTCATCAACAACTTCTTTACTAATTAAATCACCACATAAATAGATAACACGTGGATTAAGAATTGCTTCTGCAGAAAAGAGATTGCTTAAAACTTCTTTGGTAAATATCTTTTGAGTTTCTCTATCCTGGCCAAGCGCAATAAGTTCATCATTAGAAAGAGATAACTGACCTATTTGAGTATTTCTAGAGAAAAATACAGATCTAAATTCACCTGCTCTATTAGTCCAACCTCTATATAAGGAACCATCTATTACAACACCCATACCAATACCAACAGAAGGTACAGATTTAGGTATTAGTTCTGGCTTATAGTAGTGCACAAGTACATACAAATAACTATCAAAATTATATTTATTACCAAGTAAATACTTTTGAGCAGCGCAGTTTGCATCATTTTCAAAGAAAATAGGATAATCGTATTCTGCAAGTTCTTTGGAAAAATCTTCACAAGAGAGTCCATGCGTCCAGCTATCTATTATCTTTTGTCCGTTTTGAGAAACAATACCAGCAATTGCTAAGCAGGCACCACAAATTCTAAGGCTTCCTCTACTTTCTTCTAGTTTATTTCTTATACAAGAGAGTATTTGAACAAATCTTTCTCTCGTCCCTTTTTCTGCATTAACACTATCATCATAAACAAAAGATTCATTTGCTATGATGACACCTGCAACATTACTTACGATAACACGATAACTTGCAACTAGTAATTCAACACCACAAACAACTCCATAATTAGGATCGAGCCCCAAAAGAATGCTCTTTCGCCCCTTCTTTCCATCAACGGAATCACTTGCAACTTCCTTAACCAACCCTATTTCTATCAACCTTGCAGTTGAATAAGTTACAGTAGAGGGTTGCAAGCCAAGTTTATTAGCTAAAGCGACTCGAGAAATAGGAGCTTTCATTATTTCTTTAATTATAAGGCTACTATTTGCTAGTTTTTGGTATTTGCTGTTTGCTACTAATTTCATCCCTTAATCTCGATAATAGTTTTAACTCTTTGTGCATCTGTATGGTTAATCAAGAACTCTGGCTGTCTCAGCATTCCTCCCATGTAAATCGTGCCAGGACGATAAGTCATCTTTGACTCATACTCCTTTGGTAAAAATACATGATATTCCTTAGCACCAACAACAGATGCCAAATATTCAAAATTCTTTTCTGTTATTCCACAGCCCGGCATTACAACTATTCTGTCCCCAGCTTGTTCGACTAACTCTTTAAGCTTCAAAATCCCTTCCATAACAGTAGGCTCTCCACCGCTAGTTAAAACTCTCTCAACTCCCAAGGAGATTAAAATCTCTAAGGATTTATTCAAATCTTTCGTCATGTCGATCGCTCTATGGAAAGTAACAGGAAGAGGTCGTGCCGCTTCTATAATCTTTTTACTTCTTTCTACGTCTATCTCACCTTCAGGAGTTAAAATGCCAAAGACAATAGCGTTTGCGCCATTTTCTTTAAAAAGTTGAACATCTCTTAACATGGTTTCAAATTCAACCTCGCTGTAACAAAAATCACCACCACGAGGTCGAACCATAGCATTTATAGGAATACTTGTATGAGCTTTTGCAGTTAAAAGCATACCCAAAGATGGAGTAGTTCCACCTTCAAACAAATCAGAACAAAGTTCAACTCGGTTAGCACCACCCTTTTGGGCAGCAATAACGGAAGTGACATCTTCTAAACAGATTTCAATCTTAATATCCTTTTTCTCTATCATAAAGACTTCCTTTAATTATTCTTTTATAGCGCCTTCTCCAAAACCTTTTACTAATGAGTTATGAGCAAAGAAGTAAAAGATAAACATTGGAATAGTGCCAATAACCAATGCAGAAAACTGTAATCCATAATCTTGATTCAGTCTACCCGCAAAGGAGTTAATTGATACTGGTAGCGAGCGCATATTCTGTCCACTGGTTAAGGTAAACACTAATAAGAATTCATTCCAGTTGCTCAAAAAATTTAATACAGAAATTGTTGCAATAACTGGTGTTGAAATTATTAAAATAATCTTCCAGAAGATTGTAATATATCCTGCTCCATCAATTACTGCAGCCTCTACTAGCGCATCTGGAATGCCACTAATAAAGCTTGTAGCAATTAAGATTGCCATAGGTAAACCGAACGCAATATAAGGTAATAATACACCCAATCTTGTATTATACAAACCGGTACTTGTTTCCATTATGAATAATGGTGTAATTACAGAGTTAACAGTAATCAACAAGCCTAGGGTAAATAATCCCATGAAAATCTTATCGGTTTTAAATTTAAACTTTGTTAAAGCAAAACCTGCAGCAAGGGAAAGTAAAACAACTCCACCTGTTGCTACAATGCTATAAAATACACTGTTTAAAAAGGCAACTCCAATATTTCCAAATTCGAAAGCTTTTTTGTAGTTTGCTAATGTTGGATCTTTAGGAAGACTTAGTGGATATAGCATTATCTCACCCATCGATTTAAAGGAGGAGTAAATCATCCAGAAAATTGGGAGCAAAGTTACTAAGGTAAATAATAATAAAAATATGTAAGCAAAAATTGTAGTTGTTGATGAAACTTTTTTTTCTCTTTTATCACTCATATCATCCTCACTCGTATTTTCTTTGTGCTTTCGCATAAAGTCTATTTGCTAAAGTTATCAAGCCAACTGAAAGGACTACAATAATTATTGATACTGCACTTCCATAACCGTAGTTCGCAAAAGTAAATGTTTGTTGATAAAGATACAACGCCATAACAGAGGTGTAATTTACAGGACCACCACCAGTCATTGCAAAGACTAAATCAAAGCTCTTTAAACTACCACTAATTGCTAAGACAGAGCTGGTGAAGATAACACCAGAGAGAGCTGGAAGTACAATTTTACCAATAATAGTGCTTTCCTTTGCACCATCAATTACCGCAGCTTCAAAGACTGAATCTGGAATACGTTGTAAGTTGGCAAGGAATATAACCATATACAAACTAGTATGTTGCCAAAGTAAAACTACCAAAATTGGTATCATCGCATATTTAGGACTTTCAGAAATTGTTACAACGTAATCTGGATTATTAGTAAGCTGCCGGATTAAGGAAGTATAAAGTCCTACTGGAGAAAACACCCTATTCCACAACAAGGCCACAACAACAGAACTAATTGTAATAGGTAAAAATATCATCATTTCAAAAAACTTTGAACCTTTTACCCATTTTCTATAAAGCAAGTAAGCTAAGATTAATCCTAGCGGTATTTGGCCTATTACTGAAACTAACATTATCTGTATGTTGTTCCATATTGCACGTTGAAAAACAGGATCTTTTAATATGTTGATGTAATTAGAAAGCCCTATAAAACCTACAAGCTTATACTGCTTCCATTTTGTAAAAGATAAACCAAAA
>CAYYEN010000364.1:0-3969 GCA_964470795.1 uncultured Spirochaetaceae bacterium
AGACAACTCCAGGGGTTGCTTGGTCAGTTAATACTGTAAAACCAATAGATCCCGTTAACTTTAAAAAAGCAATTGATTCGGTTCCTATTGAAACTTTTGAAGAGATTATGCGTAAGAAAGGAGATTTAACGGTAGAAGTTAGAAAGTATACTATTTCAGAACTTCGAACAATGATGCCTGAGGCAACGCTTGATCTTCATGGAATGAGTGAAGCTGAAGCTAAAACTGCACTTCAAGATTTCTTAGCTGAAGCTAAAACTGAAAAGCTGAGAAAAATATCAATCATCCACGGCAAAGGATTACATTCTCAAGATGGAATTGGAATCCTTAAAGCTGTAGTAGAATTGACTTTAAATGAAAGTGGGCTAGTTAGTGAGGCTTTCCCCCCGAAAGCTCAATTTGGCGGTTCAGGGGCTTTTTGGGTAATCCTAAAAGAGTTCTAGCGCTCTCTATAAATAATACGACCTTTTGTTAAATCATAGGGTGATAATTCGATTTTTACGATGTCACCTGGTACGATTCTAATAAAGTGCTTGCGCATTTTTCCTGATAAATGAGCTAAAACTATTAACTTGTTCTGTAGTTCAACACGGAACATTGTGTTTGGGAGTGCTTCTTTAACAACTCCTTCCACTTCGATTGCTTCTTCTTTGGCCACGATTCCTCCAAGATTATTTGTTAAAAACAGAAGTAGTATAAAAATACTAGCCTATGTTGTCAATAAAGGTTAAGACGCAAAACGTTTAAATCAGAGGAAAGACGCAAAAGGTTCAATAATATATAAATCAATTGGAGAAAAAAGCATATTTCTTAGGTTTTATTAAACCCTTTGTAACAGTTTTGATATTATTTTTTCTGTAATTGACATTCCTTTACAAACCTTTATAATTTCACTCTAGGAGATAAAACAAATGAAAAAAACTATTATTGTTGCAGTTTGTGTTCTTTTGTTAGTCGTAACAGGTTGTTCTAGTATTACCCCTTTAAAAAGTGGTGGAGTTACTACAAGCCTAGTCGAAAAAGATTATAAAGTATTAGGACGAGTTAATTTAAATTGTTCTGTTACTAACATCATGTTGTTTTTTAGTTTCGGTGGTAAAGGCTATGAAGACTTATTAGATGCTGCTAAGAAACAATATCCAACTTGTGATGAAGTTATTAACGTTAGCGAAGATGCAAAGTCCTTCACAGTACTTGGCGTTTATAACAGATTTGGAAAAGTTTTGTCCGGAACCGCTATCGAGTATATTGATTAATAAGAAAATTCTTGCTTAGATAAGGGCTACCTAGCTTTTGAAGCAGTTTATGAGAGATGTATAGTTTCTTATAGAATGCAACAAAAAATAGGTAGTTTTTTTATTTATTGCAACAATAAATTGATAAACTGTTGCAATTTAGCCTTTAAAAAGATAAAACATCTACAGGAGATAGCAGGATGAGTTCATTAGAAAAATATTTAAACCAACACAGAGCAGATTATTCAACTCAAATGGTTCAGTATGTTGCTTCTTTAGAAGAAGTAAAGTCGGTTTCCCCGTTTATTGCAGGTCGTATCGTTAACGAGCTAGCAGATCAACGTACTCACTTGAAGTTAATTGCAAGTGAAAATTTCTCTTCAATTCCACAGCAAGCAGCGATGGGAAATTTACTTACTGATAAATACTCAGAAGGCTTTCCTTATCATAGATTCTATGCAGGTTGCGATAACGTAGATGCAATTGAAGATTTTGCTTGTAAAGAAGCAATGAAATTATTCAACGCAGAGCACGCTTATGTTCAACCTCACTCAGGAGCAGATGCTAACCTTTGTGCTTACTGGGCAATCTTAAGCAGTAAAGTTGAAATGCCCGTTCTAGAAGAAATGGGAGTAACTAATCCTAGTCATATGAGCACAGAAGACTGGAATAAAGTTCGAGAAGCTTGTCATAATCAAAGATTAATGGGACTCGATTACTACTCTGGTGGACACTTAACCCACGGTTATAGACAAAACATTTCTGCACAGTTATTTGAATCTTATTCTTACACCGTAGATAAAAATACAGGTTTGTTAGATTATGATGAAATTGAAGCAATGGCAAAAGAAGTTAAACCTTTAATTTTACTTGCAGGATACTCTGCATATCCAAAAAAGATTAACTTTAAGAGAATGGCTGAAATTGCGCATTCTGTTGGCTCTGTCTTTATGGTTGATATGGCTCACTTTGCAGGTCTTGTTGCAGGCGGCGTCTTTGAAGGGGAGTTTAACCCAATTGAATGGGCTGATGTTGTAACTACAACTACTCACAAAACTCTTCGAGGCCCTCGTGGTGGTATGATTTTATGTAAAGCTGAGTATGCAGAAGCTGTAGACAAAGGTTGTCCTTTAGTAATTGGTGGACCACTTCCTCACGTAATGGCTGCTAAAGCGATTGCTTTTTCTGAAGCTTTAAGACCTGAATTTAAAGAATACGCTCACTCTATTGTTAAGAATGCACAAGCACTTGCATCCTATTGCCAAGAAGAAGGGATTAAGGTAGCTACCGGTGGTACAGATAACCACTTGATGCTTTTAGATGTTACTCCTTTTGGTTTGAATGGACGACAGGGCGAGAGCTTACTTAGAGAGTGCGGTATCACACTTAATAGAAACGCACTTCCTTTTGATATCAACGGACCTTGGTATACTTCAGGCTTAAGAATTGGAACTCCTGCAGTTACTACTCTTGGAATGAAAGAAGAGGATATGAAAGAAATTGCTTCTATTATCGCACTTGTTCTTAAGAATGCAAAACCAGCTATTTTAACAAAAGGCGAGAATGCAGGAACAGAGTCTAAGAACAGAGCAGTTGCTCCAAAAGCTATTATAAAAGAAGCTCAAGACCGTGTTAAAACGTTGTTGAACAAACATCTCTTGTACCCAGAACTCGATTTAGAGTTCTTACAAGCTGAATTTCCAATGGTAGAAGCTGAAACTCTATAATTGAAAAAACTATAATTAAAAATAAGGCTTGGTTCTCTCTAAGTGGGGGGGATCAAGCCTTTTTTGTTGAAATACCAGAACAAATACGCTATTGTGAAAAGCAGAGATTATTTTGCATTTTTGATATATTAAAGTTATAGGCGGTTTAATGTTTTATCCATACTTATTAATAAATATATTTCCCTTTGTTTTGTTGCTGTTAATATTGTATGAATTGCATATTACAAATTATCATGCCTATAATTATAATCATCTACAAATATCTATCGTTTTAACCTTGGTAGCAATCTTTAGTTCATTAATACTATATCTTGCAATAGATTTTAAGCTTGAAGGAAAATGGCTCGATTTGTTTAATTACAATCTAGTAGTTCTTGCCCTTGAAAAACCATTGATAATAATTTCTGTAGTTTACTTTTTCTTTCAAAAATGTTTTAAAGCTGAAAATTTAAAAAAATATAGATATCAAATCATAAGTTTGGTATTCATTCCATATGTTCTGTTTTGTATTGTGTTTATGGTACGTTTAGCTCATTACGGGGTTGTAAAAGAGGCTAGTGATTTACCTTATAGCTATTTTGTCGATTATCCTTATAAACTCTTTTTACTCTATTATATGATTATTATTTTCACTGCTTTGATAGCTTCAAAAAAACATTTTAAAACTATCAAAAGAAGTGAATATATTACCTATGTTGTTGTCGTTTTAATACTCTTTGTTGGGGAGGCGGTCGATAGTATCCATACTAATATCAAATTAGAATGGGGCTTTGTTGCTTTAGCTTATTGGATTCTATTTATCTTTAACTTTGAAAAGCATGTTTCCTCAGATAATCTTACAGGCGTGTATAATCGCCAAAGTTGTCAGCTTATGCTTTCAAAACTCTGGTTTGATAATAGTGCTGAAAAAAAAGAGAAACAGTTTTATTTATTACTAGAGCTCAATGGAGTTAAACATCTTAATGAAATCTATGGACCTCTTGTAGGAGATAAAGCCTTAAAGATCT